>WGFI01000018.1 GCA_015492295.1 Caldifarciminota bacterium | reverse complement strand
GGATGGTAGGCTATTTTGAGTGGCCGTGAGGAAGCTACTAAGACGAAGAGTAGTAAGAAGAAGACTATTAAGGATATTCGCTGCCGTTCTGGCAGGGTTAATATTTTTTCTATCAAGGAAATTAGGATTATCCCAAGAATTAACAATCTTCCTATTTGTTATCATCATATTTATCGTCGCACTTGCAATTTCAATTTACATTATAAACGATATAAATAAGATTTCGTTATTATGGGCAATATTTAGTGTGGTGGTGTTAGGAGTGGGGGGCTCCACAGTTCCATTTATGAATCCCGATAATAGAATCCTTGCAGCGATATATATGTTATTATCTGTCATATATTACCTTAGGGTTCAGAAACTGTTCGGTGAATATCTTCCTAAGGGTGATACGGTCCCTTTGTCTAAGCCTCCAAGAAATCTATCACCTGCGGCAATGAGATTCATCATAAGGATGGGTTATGATGAAAAGTGCTTTATAGCGAATATGTTGAAACTTGTGATTAAAGGAAGGTTAATGATAATAGGTGAAGAAGATAGATATATTATAAAACCTCTCGTAAAACCTACGAAGAAAGAGAATAAAGATTTATGCGAGGATGAGGTGGGAGTTATACCCTATGAGACCCTAACCATATCCAAGGAATTTAATCCAAGACTTAAAGAGTTGATGGATGGATTGAAAGGCATCTTAAATATGAATTACGGCAATTATTTCAAAAGCTACAAATACTTTGCTTATATACCACCCGCTTTGTATCCTATCATAAGTTTCTTAATATCTATGCACCTTCTTTATCTTGTATTAGGATTATTGATACTGTTAATTATGGGTTTGATTTGGGGTCGTTATATGAAAGTTCCAACGGAGGAAGGAATGGAAATTATTAGTGAGATTGAAGGTTTCAGAAAGTACCTTGTAATATCCATAAATAAGAGCTCCGATTTGGATAGAAATCTTCTTCCCTATGCTTATGCTCTTGATATGGAAGAGGCTTTCAGAAATCAGATGCCCACTTTGAATCTTCAAGATTTTGAAAATGTTTTTTATCTCGCTTCAACACCTATTTGGTTGTGGATGGTGAAATTATACAAATTTAAGCGATACCTCTTCAACTAGCTCATAAGTTGCAGGTGTGTTCCCCATAAACTCCCCTTCGCATTCTATCGGAATACCAGAAGTCAGCACCTCCAAGGTCTTAACATCCATCTCCTTAACCTCCTTTATCTTTAAGTGTGTGCCATTATAAACCCTCGGGAAATACATAAGGAATTTCATTTTATTGACATACTCCACTACTATCACCTTAGCTTTCCTTTCCGTTATATTTGAATTGGGGGATATTTTCATTCCTCCTCCGAAGAAAGGGGAATGGGCGAAGGCGACGAGTATCACCTCACATTCATAAGGGCGACCATCAACGCGCATACTGACCTTTAAAGGTTTGATCTCGTATAAAGAATTCATTACGCCCAAAGCGTATCCGAGTCTCCCAAACCTCCTCAAACCATCAAACCTATAAGCCACCATCGCTCCGAAACCTATATCCGATACCCCAACGAAGTACCTCTCCCTCTCATCTGTTATAAGCTTAACGGGATTAACCTTCTTGGCATCCATGCTCAATATTTCCCTAAATCTCTCCTCAGGATCGCTTTTAATACCCAAGCTCCTCGCAACATCGCATCCCGTTCCACCGAATATGGGCGCTATTGGCAGAAGGACATCGTACTTTATAACTCCATTTACAACCTCGTTCAAAGTCCCATCCCCACCCGCGACGAGAATCACATCACCTTTGACCTTTGATACGATTTCAATCGCGTGTCCCCTCCTATCCGTGAAGAAATGCTCCTCCTCGTATCCATAGTCAGATATTATTTTGGAGAACTTCTTAAAAACTTTCAGGCCGGATCTTGAAACGGGATTAACTATAATGCTGAATTTCATCCGAGAACTTCGGCGGGAAGGGCGAATTTGACCTTCTCTTCAATTCCTTCTATTTCCTCAACGCTTATTCCCCCATTGTTAAGTAAATACTGAACGACTCTCCTTACGAGCTTCTCAGGGGTTGATGCTCCCGAGGTTATTCCCACGGCTCTAACCCCATCAAACCATGAAGGATCTATACCCCTTTCATCCTCAATTAGGAAAGATTTCTTACCTTTTCTCTCGGCGACTTCCCTAAGCCTGTTTGAATTTGAACTCTCCTTTGAACCTATCACGAGTATAAGATCGCAGAGCTCAGCCAGTTTCTTTACGGCATCCTGCCTATTCTGAGTGGCATAACATATATCCTCCGACTTTGGGAGAACTATATTTGGGAAGCGGGATTTCAAAACTTCAACTATCTCGCGGGTATCATCAACGGACAGGGTGGTTTGGGTTGTGAGGGCGACCTTATCGGGATTCGGAACCTGTACTTTCAACGCATCTTCCTTGGTTTCAACCAATATCACCTTATCGGGTGCCTCTCCCATCGTACCTTCAACCTCAACATGCCCTTTGTGTCCTATGAGGATAATGTTATAACCCTCCTCCGCGAACCTTTTAACTTCACGATGGACCTTATGAACGAGGGGACAAGTGGCATCTATGATCTTCAGATTTCTTCTTTTAGCGTCTTCCCTAACTTTCGGCGAGACCCCATGGGCGGAAAAGATGACTATTGACCCTTCGGGTATCTCATTGACATCCTCAACGAAGATCGCTCCCTTACCTTTAAGCTCCTCAACGACATACCTATTATGCACTATCGCATGCCTAACATATATCGGGGGACCAAATATCTTTAAGGCCCTCTCAACTATATCTATCGCCCTATCAACGCCTGCGCAGAATCCTCTCGGTGAAGCCAGATATATCTTAAATCCCATTTCGTCCATTCTAAGGCTGTATAAATTCCCCTTCAAGGGTTTCTATAAGTTCATAAGGATGCTTCCCTTCACTTAGAAACCTTTCAATTATCTCTTCAAGGTCGTACTTCTCCTTAATCCTTTGCAGAAATCTCCTGGTCAGAATATCCTCAATCTGATAAGCCAACCTTTCAACTCTCCTTTTATGAAGCGTCGGCTTTATAAATTCCCTATGACTTAGAATACCTTCAACAAGTTCATCTATGCCTTCATCCCTAAGCGCTACGGTCTTAATTATAGGAGGTTTCCAATCGTTTGGGGAAAGTGATACTATCGCCGCCAGCTCCCTTAGGAACCTATCCGCCCCTTCCCTATCGGCCTTATTTACCACGAAAACATCCGCTATCTCCATAAGCCCAGCCTTCATAGCCTGGATGGCATCTCCCGCCTCAGGAACCAATACCACCACCACCGTATCGCTGTTTTTCACTATATCAACCTCCGATTGACCTACACCTATGGTCTCTATGATTATAACATCGTATCCGAAAGCGTCCATAAGGTCGGCGACTAGACCCGTTGTTTCCGCCAATCCTCCGAGACTACCCCTTGAAGCCATACTCCTTATGAATATTCCCCTCTCCATGGATTTCACCATCCTCAACCTATCCCCTAAGACCGCCCCTCCTGTGAAAGGTGATGAAGGATCAACCGCTATTATTGAGGGACGGAACCCCCTTTCAAGTAAATGAACGGCCAATTTATCCACCAATGTGCTTTTCCCTGCGCCGGGAGGACCTGTTATCCCTATCCTGTACGCGTTCCCAACATCCTTATAAATCCTCCTCAGAATCTCCTCAACCTGCCAGTAATTCTCAATGTAGGTTATCAATCTCGCTAAGGCTTTGGTATCCCCACCTTTGAACCTCTCTATGAGCTCATCTATCATAACACGATCAACCTTCCAACGGGTTTTATTCCCTTTCTCCTCATAACATTCCTTGTATCAATGATTATTTCGGCACTTTCGGCTATCCTATCGTAATTTATGTTGTCGTGATCCGTAACTATGATAACTATATCCGTCCATTCTAAACCTTCGCTCAACATCACAGACCTATCGTTCCCGAGTTTTGGAACATAGGGGTCATAATATTTTACTTCCGCCCCCTTACTTCTAAGTATATTTATGATTTCCAGCGCCGGACTTTCTCTAACATCCGATATGTTCTTCTTATACGCCACCCCTACTATCAACACCCTTTCACCTTCAACAAGTCTGCGCTCCGATCTCAGCGTTTCTTCAAGTAGAGAAACTACGAATCTCGGCATTGATTTATTCACTTTATCTGCGAGTTCTATGAACTCGGCGTTTAAGCCTATCTGCCTGAGCTTCCAGAGTAGGTATATGGGATCTATGGGTATGCAATGACCCCCAACGCCGGGTCCAGGATAGAACTTCATAAATCCGAAGGGTTTTGTGCCTGCCGCTTCAATGACCTCCCATATATCAATCTTCAACTTATGGGATATTATGGCGAATTCATTTACTAAGGCTATATTCACGGCTCTGAAAGTGTTCTCTAAGAGCTTTGAAAGCTCAGCGGTGCGACTGTTTGATACGGGAACCACCTCATCAACGACCGCCGAGTATAGTACTCTTAGAAGTTCAGTTGAGCTCTTATCAACACCCCCCACCACTTTCGGCGTCTTTCTGAATGTCCATACCTTATCACCTGGATTTATTCTCTCCGGTGAGAATCCTAAGAAAAAGTCCTTTCCGAGCTTATAACCTTTACTTTTCAGAAATTCCCCCATCTCTTCCGTTGTCCCAGGATATGTAGTGCTTTCAAGACTTATGATAACGGGGGGTTGCATGTATAAGGATATATCCTCAAATGCCATCTTTACATAGGACAAGTTGGGTTCGTTCTTTTCATTCAAAGGTGTTGGAACGGTAATTATGAATACATCAACGGCCGATAGAACATTTTTATCCCCGGATGCGAACAGCTTATTGCTTTTCACGAGCGGATATATATCTTCATAAGTAAGACCTTCTATATAGCTCTCGCCCGAGTTTATCATCTCCACTTTTTTTATGTCTATATCAAATACGACGGTCTTGAAACCCGTCTTTGCAAACTCAACCGCTATCGGTAATCCCACATATCCTCCGCCTATTATGCAGATTTTCGCAGATTTCTTCCTTATTTTATCCTCTAAGATTTTGTATTCATTCATACTTACTGCGATAAGAAACTTAACAAGGCTTTAATGGTATATAAGCGGTTTTCAGCCTGAGCAAATACCACCGATCTCTCGCTTTCTATCACATCATCCGTGATCTCCTCCCCACGATGCGCCGGTAGGCAGTGCATAATTTTCGCATGGCTTGGGGCGAATTCAAGAAGATTCCTGTTCAATTGATAGGGCTTAAAAACTTTTCTTCTCTCCTCAGCCTCAGCTTCTTGTCCCATGGAAGCCCACACATCGGTATATATAAAATCCGCTTTTGATACCGCTTCTCTGGGATCCCTTAGTATGTTAATCTGCGCCCCCGTCTTCTTTGAGAGCTCCATCGCCTTATCAATCACCTCCTTGGGAGGTTCGTATCCCTCTGGACATGCTATCGTGAAATCCGTTCCAAGTAAGGCGGACATCAGCATAAGGGAGTTGGCCACATTGTTTCCATCCCCTACGAATGTCAAGTGGAAGCCCAAGTCACCGCTTATCTCTATCATGGTCTGGAAGTCCGCGAGGGCCTGACAAGGATGTTCAAGATCGGACAAAGCGTTTATTAAAGAAAGATTGGGGGCATACTCTTTAAACTCGTAAAAAACCTTATGATCAAATACACGGGCGAACACCCCATCTATCCACCTTTCAAGGTTTCTCGCAACATCTTTGACGGGCTCCCTCTTTCCGAGACCAACATCCGTCGGTGCCAAATATATGCAGGATCCACCCAATTCCCTAACCGCGACCTCAAATGTAACCCTGGTTCTCAGGGAAGGCTTTTCAAAGAGTAAAGCCCAAATCCTCCCATAGAGTATCTCCTGCTTTCTATGGCCAGCCTTTCGTGCGATCTTGTAGTACTGAGAGATTTCAAGAACCTCCAATGTCTCCTCGCGATTGAGATCCAAAACGGATGTATAGTATTTCCCCCTCATTTCCCTTTACCTTTTCTAAGTTGCTCAGCCTTTTTGAAATCTCTCAGAGCCTTCCTTCTCTTTTTAAGAGCCTTGTATATCGCCCCTCTAAGGTCGTAGAGATCGGGATCATCGGGTTTTAACTCTATGGCTTCGTTTATGTATTTCAGAGCATCCTTATATTTTTTAGCATCGTAGAGTACGCCTGCGATCGCGAAGGGTATTCTGTACTCGTTCTTCTTTAAATCGTAAGCCTTTTTAAGGTATTCAAATGCTTTATCATAATCTTTCAGTTGGGCATAAGATTGACCGAGATTGGCCAAAATCTCGTAATCATCCTCTTTGAGTTCATACGCCTTCTGCAACATTTCCGCCGCTTCCTTATAGTTCTTCTTTTCAAACAACAGTATTCCCAGCTCCTTATAAGCCTCAACCATAGCTGTATCCTTCACAATACCTCTCAGTATCTTCTCAGCTGTGTCCTTTTTCCCTTCATAGGAATACAGAACGGCGAGTTGTAATCTCGCCTTTGGATTCTTGGGATCCAGTTGAATAGCCTTCTCCAAGTATTCCCTTGACAGTTTTTCATCACCCTTCGCGTTATAAATGCTGTGCATAAGGAGATATATCTGCGCGTTCGTGGAATCCACCCGTAAGGCCTCCGATAAGTAGTCCAAAGCCTCATCGTATTTGTTCTCCTGAACGAGCTTTATAGCGGCATTCTGCATAACCGTCGCCACGGCTTTGAAAGGCATAAGCGTTTGCCCTGCTATGGAAAGCTCCTTTTCAAACTTTTTCTGGGATCTGTAAGAGGGATCAAGTTGGAAAGCCTTTATGAAATCTTTCGTTGCCTTTATGTAATCCCCCTTCCTCGTGTATATGTATCCTCGCCAGACGTAAGGTTTCGGAGAGTTCGGATCCTCCGATGCCCATTTGTTGGCGTTTTCCTCCGCCTTTTCAAGATTGTTCTGCTGGACATATATCTTCGTGCTTGACATATAGGGAGAGCCCATACTCGCGCAACCTATGAATGCAAGGAATGAAAGTATCACAAAATATCTCCCTTTAAACATAAGCGAGTATTATACTGGGGAAATTTGTGTTATCGTCCAATGACTTTTCTTTTAAAATTTTACATGCACAAACTGTCAGGAAAATTAGCAACGTCTCTTACACTTATCGTTCATCAGCTGATTAACCGCCTTAGAATACCCGTATTATGAGCGTTATTCTTGGAAAAGAAAAGGACACCGATGTTGTCGTTAGGTTTATTAAGGAAGGTGAAATATCGGTTAGGGGGAAAAGCCTCTTGTTTCCTATAAGAAATACGGGGAACAAACCCCTTGATTACAGATGGACCATAGCGGATGCCCTTGAAACCGTCAAATCACTCAAAGTAAAATCGGTATTCTTTAAGAAGCCGGGTTTTATATCAAAAAAGGACTGGTACAGGTTCTTTTATGAGGGGATTCTGCTCGCTGAGTATTCGTTTGATGAGTTTAAAACATCCAAAGAAGGGATTGATATATACTTTGACGGCGAAGAGAATGAGTATTCCCGCATAGCCGAACTCTATGCCGATTCTACGAACTTTACGAGGAACCTCGTTAATACGCCTCCAAACATAGCCACTCCTGAATATCTCGCCAAGACCGCCGAGGAAATATCCAAGAAAAACGGTTATGAGATTAAGATCTTTGATAAGAAGGATATTGAAAGGTTAGGCATGAACGCTTTCTTGGCGGTGAATTGGGGAAGCGAAAAGGAGCCCTATTTTGTGCATATGAAGTATTCTCCTGAAAATCCAAAGGGAAGGATCGTCCTCGTTGGGAAAGCCTTAACCTTTGATAGTGGAGGACTTTCCTTGAAATCCTCGGAGGGGATGATGACGATGAAGATTGATAAAAGCGGAGCCTGTGCAGTCTTAGGTGTATTCAAAAATCTCAAAGAGCTCGGTAGCGATTATGAGGTTCATGGAATATTCGCGGCAACGGAAAATATGCCGGATGGAAAAGCGGTTAGGCCGGGCGATATAGTTAAATCCTATTCCGGAAAGACTATTGAAATTCTCAATACTGACGCTGAAGGTAGGCTTACCTTAGCCGACGCGTTAGCATACGCCTGCGAGTTTGAACCCGATTACCTTATAGACATGGCTACGCTGACAGGGGCAGCAGTTGTGGCTCTCGGCGAATTCACAGCCGCCCTATTTTCAAACGATGATGCTTTGGCAAATGGTATTATAAGATCCTCACAGTTTGCCGCCGAAAGATTTTGGAGAATGCCTTTGAACGATCCCTTCATATATGAGAAATTAAAAACTTATGATGCCGATATGAAAAATACTTCCTTGGATCGTTGGGGAGGGGCGATATACGGTGCCTTGTTCTTGAAAGAGTTCGTTAAGGACGGCATTAAATGGGCTCATATAGATCTTGCTGGGCCAGTTTTTAATACCAAGAGATGGGCTTATAATCCGGTAGGTGCAACGGGTTTTGGCGTTAGAACGATGTTGAGGTTTATAACGGGGAGGTGAGTATGACAAGGGAGGAGATGAAAAGATTGCTTTACGAGCATGCGGAGAAGATTAGAGAGGATATGAAGGTATTACCTAAGGATTTACAGCCAGCCTTGAACATTTTAAAAGATCTATCCCAGAACTCCGATAACGATAAAGTGAGATTCTATTCAAAGTGGGTCTTATCCATGGTTGAGGCCAAGAAGGTGGATGCGGATATAAGGAGATATATAAAGAAGGTGGCCGATATGCTTTGAAATATATAAAACTCCTCTATTTATTTTGGAAGACTTCCTTGAATGTTGAAATGGAGTATCGTTTGAATTTTTTTCTGTCTGTGATAAACAGCTTGATAAATGTTTCGGGAAGTATATTCGGTCTTTTCCTGTTTTATAGGGTCGTTAATAACTTGGGAGGTTGGAGCTTTGAAGAGGCCTTAGTTGTAATGGGCGTATTCATAATAGTTGAAGGTTTTTCTCAGAGTTTTCTGAATCCAAACCTCAACTATATAGCGAATTATGTTTGGATGGGAACGCTGGATTTCGTACTCTTAAAACCCGTAGATTCCCAGTTCCTCCTATCAACTCGTAATCTATCCATGTGGGGATTTCCCAATATGATAATGGGCTTTATACTCGTTGTTTATGCGGGTATAAAGACGGGCGTGAGTATGATGGATATAGTTTGGGGTGTTATAACCATAATGCTTTCCCTTATCATACTTTACAGTATATGGTTCGTTCTGGGAAGCCTAAGCATCTGGTTTGTTAAGATATATAACATAACTTTCGTATTGAGACAGCTTATAGAAGCGGGGAGATATCCCATAACCGCATATCCGGAAATATACCGTTTCATATTCACTTTTGTGGTTCCGGTTATGTTCCTAACGACCGTACCTGCCAGTTTTATAACGGGTAGAGGGAAACCCTTAATAACTCTTATATCCGCAATCGCGGCGATCCTGTTGTTTATTTTCAGTAGGGCTTTTTGGAATTTTGCAAGAAGGCATTACTCATCCGCTTCTTCATAATACGCTCTAAAAGACTTATATCTATGAATTTCATTTTTAAGGCTGTTTATAACCAACGATAAGACCGCCGCATCATCAAGATACCCTAAGAATGGGAGATAATCAAATATAGCATCCAAGGGGAATACGAAATAGAAGAGGGCGAATATTATGCTGCCTATGGTCATTTTTGAAACCTTGTATTTTCCGGATCGCACATCCTTTAACATGTCGCTTAAAATTAGCACATCTTTGAGTAATCCCATATTCTTTTGCTTCTCAGCCTTTCTTCTCGCCTTATCCTCCAACCTCATAATGTTATACTTAAAAACAGAAGGATAATGTACGCGCCTGCGGATAGCAGAATTATGCCATCCTGTAATAGATCATCGGAAGGTTCCCCCTTTTCAAGATTATGCGTTATATGGTAATATCTGAATATACCAAATACCACCACGGGGATCGTAAAACGAAGGTAAATATCACCTTTCTGAGCAACATATATTGTATAAACCACCAGCGTTAAGGTTGCTGATATTACCATTAGTTGATCAAGATAATAAACGCTGTAATCTCCAAGGACTTTTTTAAAATCTTTGCTTCTCTCTCCAAGATACAGGAGTTCATACCTCCTCTTACCGAAGGCCAAAAATAGGGACAAAAAGAATACCGTGAGGAAAAGGTAGCCGGAAACCGGAACATCTATCGCGTACGCACCGGCATAGATTCTCATAATATAACCGAACGATATTGAGAACACATCAAAGAGTTGCAAGTTTTTAAATATGTAAGTGTAGAGTATTCCGTTTGCAAGGTACGCGATTGATACGATGAAAAAGTATAATCCTAAGTGATAAAATATGGGCAAATTTATCGCGAGAAGCGTTATAAGGATCAATATAGCCACGAATCTGCTAATTTTGCCGCTTGCCAGAGGTCTTTTACTCTTTATAGGATGAATTTTATCCTTTTGATAATCCCTGAGATCGTTTATTATATAAACCGCTGAGGACAAAGCACAAAAAGACAGGAATGCCAAAAATTCATTAAAAGAATTCTCGTATATCCCTAAGAGGTTCTTCTGCGAGAATACAAGAGGAACGAACACTAAAAGATTTTTTACATACTGCTTTACCCTGAGTAGCTCTAACAGATCCTTAGCGGACAATTATGGTGCGTATTCTGTCGCTTTTAACTATATACACCCCTCTCGGTAGTCTGATCTCCCCGCTTCCTTTAAATATCAACCTTCCGCTGACGGTATAAATTTCAATCTCTTTCAGAGCTCTCACACTATTACCTTTAACATACACTTCATCAACCGATGAAGAGGTTATTATATCCGCCCTTGATCTCGGCAAAAGCTGATATGTTGTACCGTATTGACCTACTATTCCTATTATTGATACCATACCCGTTGGTATCGTCATCCCAGGTATGTCCGTATCACCGTCAATTCTGACAGTAAGGTTATTTATCCCATCGGTGATCTGATAATTCGTATTACCCGCAAATGTACCCGATGTTGTGAATTGAACATTGTCTATCCTAACGAGCATACCTTCGTACATCTCCCCTATGTCAGGTATGGTTAGGGTCAGTGGGGTTGGAACCCCGGCAAAGTATAGGGTGCTGTAAGAATTCAAAGATACTATTTCCCTGAGGTTATTGTAGGTGTGCAATATTCCCGCCAACGCCACGGCTTTACCCAGGGAAGTATCGCCGAGATAATCAAAATGGAAATCGTAGTCAAATACGGCTATACCTCCGTAATTGGATGAAAATGTGGGATAATCTTGGATATATTCGGGTCTGTTAAAGGTGTTGGCCGTTAAAACCCCTCTTATCTGAACCGTATCACTATCAGCCAACATTCTGGCTTCATATATGGTTTTGAATCCCTGTACAACATAATATATCGGCGTTATCGTGGAATCTCCGACATTATCGTAGGCTATGCCGTAAAACTTTGTTATTGAATAAAAGTTTGGTGCGGGTATCGTGGCCACATAAACGCTCCCCGTATCAACCGATGCCATGACGGAACTCGGGACGGATGAATTGTACCAGTAATAGACCTTAACCGACGATATGGAGCCATCACTGTCGGTTGCAGTGAAATAGACATTCACGGATTGATTACTGTCAGGATTTTTGGGATCAAAGTAAAGGAAGTTTATCGTAGGAGGATTGTTTGCCGAAGGATTATAAACCCTTACAACATCAAGCCAGAAGTACTTGTTGAAACCGGGAGATCCGCCATCATCAGCATTTTTGAATCTGAACCTTATCGCTATATTCGTACCATCATAAGCATCAAGACCTATCAGAACCTGTGTCATAGAATTTATAGTGTCTCCCCCTGAGGCTATATACCAAACGGGAGTCGCTAATAATGGATCTCCGTTAGGTAAAACATCAACGAACAAAGTATCATTTGGACCCATATTTCCTGATGCTTGACTGAACCTGAAATAGAAAGATAGAGTTTCAGGTCCCGGATAAAGCGATAGATCCAATATAGGTGTTGTCAATGTAATCTCTCCTGCACCCGTGGGAAAAGTATCGCTAACCCTTACCCTTGCATAGTAGTTCCCGAAATCCGGACCCGGTGATATGGAATATGCGTTCTTATACCACGCTACGGAAGTCCTTGTAGTATCCCAACCGGTTGGCGGAAAGGTACCTTCAAAACCTTCATTCAAAAGATACGCACCATATAAAGGCAACGACAGCGCTACACTTAAACCCAAAACTTTTAATCTCATAAGGCGGGTATTATAAAGTAGTTTCAACTTCGTGATGGCACTCACCTATACTTTTCTCTAAGGGGTAGCCTACAATTTCCACACACCTAAAAGCCGCATCAATGTAAATAAAAAACCTATCATCGCAACAAGCTGCCCGATAAAAACACGAACATCCGCGTAAAGTAAAGTTTCCCTACATCTCATTTCTTCGGTGAGTTTCCCCGAGAACTTTTCCTCCACTTATATTCCACAACCCTCAATAAGGGCAATAAACGGGATATAGCCATAGTGAGGAACCAGAGGAGTTGGGAGCGGTCATATAGGTGGGCGAATAACAACTACTGATGAAGAATTTTTGGGCTGAAATCATTTTTGTAGAGGTTCTATTCATCTAACCACCTTCTTCACCTTATTCCCTTTAAACATTACAAAGTATATTCCCCTTCTTTCAGGCTTAAAATTCTTATACTTTCCTTTGTATATTCTTTTCCCGTCTGTGGTGAATATCTCCACATAATCATCAGGCTTTAAGACCTCACTTTCATCTATGTTTAACTCATCGTCATTGCCAAGAACACCACATCCTCCTTCATTGGAAGCCGCGTCTATGACACTTATTTTAGAGGATTTACCAACAGTAACTATCTCAACGCATCCATCTCCATCAACATCACCAACTGAAACGGAACGATGAGAATACCATAAATTCCAACTCCACAAAATAGAACCGCTCGCTGATACAACAGTTATACCACAACAGGAACTGTGCGCCACATTCTGAACTATCTCCAAGCCAGGTGTGGGATCAACATCTGCTATTATATTTAAGGGAGTTAAGTCTGGTTTATCACCATCCGCTACACTAACTTGCCATACCAAACTCCCATTCGTTCCCCTAAGAATGTAAAGGCTGTTATCATAACTACCCACGACAACTTCAATCTGCCCATCGTTGTTTATGTCTCCTATGGCAGGAGAGGAATATACCTCACTACCTGTTGTATAAGACCAAATGAACGAACCATCCGTTCCTCGTAAGGCATAGACTTTGAAATCCTCACTACCCACGACAACCTCAATCTGCCCATCGTTGTTTATGTCTCCTATGGCGGGAGAGGAATATACCCAGCCTCCCGTTGCATAAGACCAGAGCAGAGAGCCATTTGTCCCTCGCAAGGCATAAACTTTCCCATCACCACTACCCACAACTATTTCAATTTGCCCATCGTTGTTTATGTCACCTATCGCAGGAGAAGACTCTACATAGTATCCCGTTGTATAAGACCAAAGGAGAGAACCATCCGTTCCCCTAAGGGCATAAACACTGCTATCCAAGCTACCCACGACAACTTCAATGTTTCCATCGTTATTTATATCCCCTATTGCCGGAGAAGAATATACGCTGCCACCCGTTGTATAAGACCAAAGTGCTGATCCATCCGTCCCTTTTAAAGCATAAACTTTGCCACTATCACTACCTACGACGACTTCAATGTTTCCATCGTTGTTTATATCCCCTATCGCAGGGGAGGACACCACTGCGCTTCCCGTTATATAAAACCAAAGCAAAGAGCCGTCCGTTCCTCGCAAAGCATAGACTTTTCTATCCAAGCTACCCGCAATGACTTCAATCTGCCCATCATCGTTTATGTCCCCTATCGCAGGAGAGGGAAATACATAGCTTCCCGTCGTATAAGTCCATTTAATATACCTTCCACTTGTAAGGTTTCCCCTCATAGCCTGTCTTCCAGTATGATTCTGCGTTCCATTGAACATCTGCCAAGAACCGTTGGCCCAGTTAGAAGGTGGAATGCAGGTGGTTTGAAACCCGCAACTCTGAGCGTTTATAAACTCGGGAAGCAGGCTTAAAAACACCCAACCAACTAACACTAATTCTATATATTTGTTTGTTAAGGTTTTCATAACGGAAATATTATAAGGGTGAAAACTTTTTGTTAAGGTGTTTTTGATTAAGTTTTATCGTCCCAGAGGTATTTTCATTATGTTTATGAAGTTAGGGTTAAACAAAGTTGTGCCAAGAATCGTAAGGATTATCAAGAAAATCAGCAACAGGTTCGTCCTGTCTATCTTGTGGTCAAACTTCTCTTCAAGCCTTTTGTACTTCTCGTTTATCATATCTTGAAACGCTTTCATCTTTTCTTCAAGAGATTTAACCTCAGTCTCAACCGACTTTATCCTTTCTTCAAGTACCGAGTATTTGGCATCCATTTTTTCTTCAAGCGAATGTATCAGACCTTCAAGATAGGAGTACTTGGCATCCATCTTCTCGTCAAGTGCTTTTATCTCCGCTTTCAGAGACTCAAACATCTGGATATATTCCCTCCTATTAGCCCTGATCTCTGCCTTTAAAGTTTCAAACATACTTGTAGCTTCTTTCCTAACTATGTCTATTTTCTCATCCAGCGTCTCAAACCAGTGTATAGCCTCATCCTTGGTTAAAAACTTACTCGTTAGATCCTCCTTAACATCTTCAAGGTAATCAGTTAAAACCTTTGCGGTGTCTTCCCCAAGCTTTTCCCTTAACTTCAAGAAAAGTTCAGCAGTGCTTTGTCTCATATCCGTATTCTAAGGGTGAAAAATCTTTCCCAGCATTATGATGATAATCTTTTTTCGCATAAGAACAAGTATTTTAGGAGGTTGTGAAGTATTTTATATCCTTTCCACCCATGCGTAAATCCGTATGGCATATAACTACTTAAACTCTCACCATCCCATTCCCGTCCTACTGCTATGAACCATAAATATTAACTTTGTTGCATCGCTACAATTAACTTATCCTCTCACTCCTTAAAAAATCTTTCCCCAGTATAATTCCCGCTTATATGCAAGTCAGAACCGAAACCTTGGTTTTAAATATGGGACCTCAACACCCATCTACGCATGGGGTTTTAAGACTCATTTTACATCTTGACGGGGAAAAGGTTTTGAAAGTGGAACCTGTGATAGGTTATCTCCACAGAGGAGTGGAGAAGCTTTGCGAACACAGGGGCTATGATAACATAGTTCCGATACTTGAAAGAAACGATTACTTGGCTCCTTCCTTAAACGCCTTGCCTTTTGTGATAGCTGTTGAAAGAGGGGCGAATGTTGAAGTTCCACGAAGGGCACAATATTTAAGGATACTACTTTCCGAGATAGAAAGGATAACCTCACATCTCGTTGCCATAGGAACTTATGGACTTGATTTAGGTGGAGCATTCGGTGGAGGCACAAATCTGGCCATGTACTGTTTCAGGGATAGGGAGAAACTGTTGGAATTAAAAGAGATACTGACGGGTTCAAGATTCCATCCGAATTTTCTATTTATAGGCGGTGTCAGATACGATGTCCCAGCGGGTTTTGATAAGAAAGTCAAAGAAACGATAAATTATCTACGGAAGTCCTTTGAAGATTATGAGCCTTTCCTAACCAATCCGATATTCAAGGCCAGGACCGTGGGTGTGGGCGTTTTACCGCAAGATTTAGCGTTAAGATTGGGAACATCGGGACCGACTTTAAGGGCGAGTGGAGTTCCCTATGATATTAGGAAAGCCGATAACTACCTTCCCTACAATGAGGTTATGTTTGATGTCATATCTCTTGATGGTTGCGATGCCTTTTCAAGGGCCTACGCACGATACCTTGAAATGTTTGAGTCCTTAAAGATAATAGAGCAGGTTATAGATGGCCTTCCAGAAGGACCTATAAGTTCAAGGATGCCCATAAAGACGCCTGTCGGTATAAAGCTTCCAAAGGATACTTGGGTTTATGCGAGAGTTGAAAGCCCTAGAGGAGAACTCGGTGCTTTTATATATTCGGATGGAAAACCTCAACCCGCTCGTGTGAAACTCAGATCCCCATCTTTCTCAAATCTCATGGCTATACAGCATATACTTCCGGGTCATTATATAGCGGATACAATTGCAATTCTTGGTTCCTTGGATCCTGTGTTCGGTGATGTTGATAGATGAATAGAACTACCAGACTCATACTTTACTTCTTTTTCGTTTTTGCATTTTTCTTCGTTTGGGATTATTTCGTTCTAAGGCCTAAGAGGGAGGCTTTGATCAAACAGAAGAACAGGCCTAAACCCCAAAAGGTTGAGAAAAAAGAACCCAAATTATCAAAACCCGAAATACGCTACGCTCCAAAACTCGGGCATCTGAAATTGAACGGATATATATATACTGTGGATCTCAATAATGGTGCGATATTTTCGCTTATAGATAGGAAACACAAGGCGGAACCTTCGGGATACATAATAAAACCTTTAAGAGTGGATTCGCAAACCGTTAAGATAATCGGAAGAGGGGTATTAACCGATAAGTTTGATATAAATGTTGTGGAGGATTTCAGATTGAAAATATCGCTGAAGGACGATATACCTTTCCAAATAACCACTCCTCTTAGCGAATATAAAGGGGATGGTATCGGTGAGCGCAAAGAATTGTTTATTAAAACCAAGTCCAACCGAGTGAATAAATACAGCTATAAGAACTCAAATATAAATTTCAGAGGGGATACGCTTATATGGTTCGGTTTGAGGTCAAGATATTATTTCGTAGGTATATGGGACTTTGAAGGAAGCGTCGTATCTTTTAAGGATGGAAATCGTATAACCTTACGGCTCTATCCGAAAGGGGATAAGGAGTTTTATGTCTTCTTTGGGCCCGCTGAGAAAAAGCTTCTCTCACTCAAACCTTCCATGAAAGAAGTCTTTGATCTCGGTGGTGGATGGGCCACTATAATCGCATGGCCTATATATTGGATTCTTATGGCTCTTGGAAAACTGGGCAATTATGGGATTGCTATCATCCTTCTTGCTCTGATAATAAAACTCCTAACATCCCCTCTATCCCTAAACATGTACAGAGCATCTTTAAAGATGCAAAAACTCAAGCCGAAGCTTGAGAAGATACAGAAACTCTATAAAGACGATCCTGAGAGATTACAATGGGAGACTTTAAAACTTTATCGGGAGGCAGGTTTCAATCCTCTGGGAGGATGTCTTCCTCTACTTTTACAGTTGCCTATATTCTGGGCACTGTATCAAGTCTTACAGAATTCAATAGAACTCAAAGGCGCCGAGTTTCTGTTTTGGATAAAGGATCTATCGCACAAGGATCCTTACTATGTCCTTCCCATAGTTATGGGAGGTATAAGTTTATTGAACACATATCTATCGCCGGGTTTGGACCCAAACTCTAAAAGAACATCAATGATTCTATCCGCCGTCTTCGTATTCATCTTTCTGAACTTTCCCGCGGGTATAGTGTTATACTGGTTGGTATATTCTCTGTTTGGGATTATAGAGCATAGGTTATATAAGTTGGTATGGAAACACTGATCATAAGAATCCTCATAAGTCCATTCCTCATATTGGCCTTAACTTTTCACGAGTTTGCACATGCATGGTCTGCGTACAAGCTAGGTGATCCCACGGCCAAGTACGAAGGAAGATTGACACTCAATCCTCTGGTTCATCTGGATATAATAGGTATGATAATGGTAATATTTGCGGGGTTTGGATGGGCGAGACCCGTGCCTGTGAATCCCAACAATTTTAGAAATCCACCATTACATACGGCCATAGTTGCCCTTGCAGGCCCCTTATCAAATATATTGCTCGCCGTAATCGGAGCGTTGATCACCAGATTCATCTATCTAACTGGAATAGACACTTTCGTATGGATAAATATCTATCTTGCGGTTTTTAATCTCATACCTCTGCCACCTCTTGATGGTTGGAGAATATTGCAGGGTATATATCCTCACCTGTATGGAGATTATCTGCTTGAAAGGAAGCTTATGTATGTTCTGTTTGGAATAATTCTCATTTCAATACTCACACCTCTGGACATAATAGGAGTGTTTCTTTATCCAATATCCAGGATGATATATATGGCGATATTCTCCATTATATGAGGATACGCTCAATTTTATCCTTCGCATCTGGGACTTTAATGAGTAGGGTTTTGGGATTTGTAAGAGAATTGGTTTTCGCCTACGCCTTGGGTTCGACATACTACGCGGATGCGGTTGTGGTGGCTATAAGGATACCTACGATGCTTAGAGGAATGCTTGCGGAAGGTATATCCCAAAATGCTTTCGTTCCTATAATAGTTAGGTGGAAAGATAGAAATCTTCTCTGGGCCCTGATAGCGATCATCCTGAGCGCGAGCGCTTTGGCCGTAATTGTAGGTATGGTATTATCTCCTATGTTAATAATGATCATGACACCGGGCTTCTTAAAGGATCCTGAAAAGTTCTCATTCACAAGGGACGCTATGCTTATAACTTTCCCGTCATTGTTTTTCATATCTTCGGTAGCCGTTCAAACGGGGATATTGAATTCAAGAGGGAGATTCTTTATCTCAGGAATTTCTCCCGTATTCTTTAATCTCGGTATGATATTCGTACTATTTTTTGCTAAGGATAAGCCTATACTTGGCGCGCTGGCTTTCCTCGTAGGATGTATATCTCAATTTCTCTTTCTGGCATTATTTACAAAGGATAAACCTGCAAAACCCAACTTTAAGCACAAGGCGATAAAGGAATTCTTTAAAAATTGGTTGTCCCTGAGTCTAAATACGGGCTTCCTCCAAACTTCAACTCTTATAAATACCATTATAGCCTCATTCTTACCAACAGGTTCCTTAGCGTATCTCAACTACGCTTTCAGATTGGTTCAGCTTCCTCAGGGACTCATAGGTGTATCCACCGGTACCGTACTATCAAAGGAGGTTTCCGAAAACGAGAAAAGAAGTGTGGATAACTTACAGAAAGCTTTAAAATTCTCATCCTCATTATCCCTTTTGTCCGTGATTTTTTTTGCGTTTTTTGGGGAAGTTATCATAGATCTGCTTTTCGTTCGTGGAAGATTCACCCATTATGATGCTCACCAAACTTATATGGCCACTTTGGGATATTTAATGGCCATACCTTCCTTTGTATATTCATCCGTTATTTTATCTTTCTTGTTTGCCGTATTTAGAAGAAAGGATGCAAACTTAGGATTGGCAATTTCAACTATTACGAATTTATTGATCGCCCCTATACTGGCCAAGCTGATGAGCTTCGTAGGTATAGCATTGGCGGTATCTCTATCACAAGGAGCCTCGGTGGTTTTTTGGTCGTATAGGATATTCGGTTTTAGAAGGTGGTTTTTTATAATAACGGGTGTTCTGGGTTTTTCCTTGCTTGTTTGCTTGGTTTTTATATTCATACAGCCCCTTACATCCTTATAATACATTCTTGTGGCGGGGAGCAAATATGGAAAATTAGGTAAATTTTATATTGATGAGATATACTGCGGCGATGCATTGCAGCTGATGAAGGAGATACCCTCATCAACCATAGATCTAATCGTAACCGATCCCCCTTTCGCCATAGACTTTAAGGCAAAACGAAACAATTACAATCGCACTTATGAAAGGGTGTTGGGAGGATACAATGAGATACCGAAGGAAAGGTACTATGAATTCACCGTTAATTGGATGAAGGAGGCGTATCGCATTTTAAAGAGAAGTGGAAGTATGTATGTATTTTCAGGATGGACCAACCTGAAAGATATACTCAACGCCTTGGATGAAGTCGGTTTCATAACTATAAATCACCTGATTTGGAAATATCAGTTTGGTGTTTTCACGAAGAGAAAGTATGTCACGAGTCATTATCATATTCTTTTTGTGGTCAAAGATGAAAAAAGATATAAATTCAACAAGATTGAACATTATCCGGAGGATGTATGGATAATCCGTAGGGAGTATTGGACTGGAAAGATAAAAACACCGACAAAACTGCCCGTGGAACTCGTTAAGAAGATTCTTTTATTCAGCAGCGATGAGGGTGATATAGTTTTTGACCCTTTCTTGGGTTCGGGCACAGTAGCAGTGGCGGCCAAGATGTTGGGAAGGCATTACTTGGGGTTTGAGATCGTTCCAGAGTACTGTGAGTTGGCTAAGGAGAGGTTAAGAAATGTTCAAAGGAGTTTATTTAAATGTATGAGAGATCATACATAGAAAAACTTTTAGCCGAATACGATTGGAAGTTCTGTTTTGCGCGCTATTGAGTTCAATAGGGTTTAAATGTAAACGGTACAGGTGACATCAGATTGATAAACTTTCAAGGAGACGAAGTATCCGAGTGGAAAGAACCAACATTGTATGGGAATACCTACAAAGCATAAAAGAGATGCATTGGTTATCAGTACAAAAGATATAGGCATTACGCTGATGGAATGATGGGGTTTTCATGATTCAATAACCACCTTAACATGCCCCCTTCTCCTTAAACGAGCGTTGTATATCCTTAACCTGTTGTGAAAACCTTCATTAAGACTACATGCTTACCCTTCCCTTCAAACAAACCCTCATATCCTCCGCTTCAGGCAAAAGTTCAATTATACTCTTCAAACTCTCTCTATCTCGTCTTCGCCTCACAACCGCAAAACTCAATATTACATCCATGGCTATCTTTATCACAAAAGTTATTATCCACGCTTTGTTCCTCTTACTTCCCACATAAGACCACATCTCGTCTATGCTTATCTTTAAAGCCTTTTTAAGCATACTTAATAGCCCCATCAAGGCCAAGATATACCTCAGGGCGTCCTCAACGTTTTTTTAAAAGATGCGTCCTTATGGTAGTTTCACTATAACCTAACACCCTCGCTATCGCCCCATAACTCATCCCCTCATCCCTCATCTTCACAGCTAACTCCAGATCCTCCTCCCTCATCCTCTTGTACTTCGGCCTCTCTACCATCTGCCTCCCACACTCTTTACACAGGTATAAGACCCGCACCACCTGCATATTATCTTCACTCCTTCCCTTTCCTCCTTCCCCTCAGCCTTATCCCGTTGCTTACCCTTCCTATCTCGCTGAAAACAAGTGCTAACCACTTCATGCTTCTATTCTAAACCCGTCCCTTTATCTCATTCCATCAACGGAATACCATATTAAAATTATAGGTAAAATACTTGCCGTTCCTTCTGGTGCAGATACCACCAAAGTTCCCCATGGCATTGATATAATGTATCTTAAAGCCTTCAAATGTGAGGATGGCGAAATTACTTGGTATAAGTAGCGCGGCGTATAATCGGAGGATATGTGACTCGCTTACGCCCGTCCAAAGTTTGCTAAGTTATTGGGAAAAGTTGTAAAATAGGTATTAAAGAAAGTCGCCCACGCATAACAAACGACCATTAAACCCTTCAACCTTATAATATTCATTATGCGTAGTATTACGAAGAATGGAAAGAAAACTTTGGAGGAGCTTTACAAAGAGTGGAAAGAGAGGATGGAGAGGTGTTCAAAGGATAGAAAGGAGAGATTTTTGACGATTTCGGGGATACCCATAAAGGAACTATATACCCCGCTTGATATACCAGGGTTTGATTACGAAGAAAAACTCGGTTTTCCTGGTGAATATCCTTATACGAGAGGACCTTATTACAATATGTACAGGGGAAGGCCCTGGACCATAAGGCAATTCGCAGGCTTTGGAAGAGCAAAGGATACCAATGAAAGATTCAAATATCTTATATCGGTTGGCCAGACGGGTTTATCCACGGCATTTGATATGCCAACTCTAATGGGATACGATTCGGATCACCCTATGGCGGAAGGGGAGGTTGGGAGGGAAGGCGTAGCGGTCGATACCCTCGCGGACTTTGAGGTGCTATTTGATGGTATAAATCTGGGCGAGGTTTCCGTATCCTTCACCATAAACGCCCCTGCGATATTTATATATGCCTTGTATCTCGCGTTGGCCGAGAAGCAAGGGGTTCCTTTTGAGAAGCTTAGAGGAACATTACAAAACGATATGTTGAAAGAATTCCATGCCCAGAACGAATGGATATTCCCTCCTGAACCTTCGGTAAAATTGGTAACGGATATTATAGAATTTTCATCAAGACATACGCCTAAATTCAATCCTGTATCAATATCAGGTTATCATATAAGGGAAGCGGGATCCACGGCGGTTCAAGAATTGGCATTCACCCTCGCGGATGGATTCGCCTATGTTGAAAGTGCTATAAGAAGGGGTCTTGATGTTGATGAGTTCGCACCGAGACTTTCCTTCTTCTTCAACTCCCATCTTGATTTCTTTGAGGAGATAGCGAAGTTCAGGGCTGCGAGGAGAATTTGGGCGAGGGAAATGCGATACAGATACGGCGCCAAGAAGCCGGAGAGTTGGAGATTGAGGTTCCATACCCAAACGGCGGGATGCTCCTTAACGGCTCAACAACCCCTTGTGAATATAATAAGAACTGCCTTTGAAGCACTCGCCGCCGTCCTCGGAGGAACGCAATCCTTACATACCAACTCCTACGATGAAGCTCTACAACTCCCATCGGAAGAAGCCGTAACCATAGCGGTTAGAACCCAGCAGGTGATATTACATGAGATAGGGGTCGCGAATACGATAGATCCATTGGCGGGCTCTTACTTCGTTGAGTACTTAACCGATAAAATGGAGGAGGAAGCGTACAGGTACTTTGATAAGATTCTTGATCTCGGGAACGGTTCTTTCTTGGATGGTATATTGAAAGGCATTGAGATGGGATTCTTTAAGAAGGAAATATCCGATGCTGCCTATGAATTCCAGAGGAGGGTTGAAGAAAAGGACTTTATATGGGTGGGAATCAACGAATATGTTGATGATGTTCCACTTGAAGTTCCTAAGTTTTATGTGGATCCTAAGATAGAAAAGGAACAGGTGGAGTTTTTGAAGAAGGTAAAGGAGAATCGCGATAATGAGAGTGTTCGCTTGGCGATAGAGAGATTGAAGGAAGCCGCTAAGAAGAACAAGAACTTAGTCCCTTATTTTATTGATGCTGTAAAGTGCTATGCCACCGAGGGCGAGCTTATGGATGCCTTGAAGGAGGTTTATGGCATTTACAGGGAGAACATAGTGGTCTAATAGATCAGCTTTATGCTATCTATTTTGAGAATAATTACCGCTCCCATATAGCGTATCATCCATTTTCTTGGTATTCTAACGGGCTCATATATGTAATCATCCAAGCGTAGGTAAATACCTTTTGCTCTGAATTCAACGAGTTTATCCGCTATTATCTTAGCGTAGAACTCCTTATCCCCCTCAACTATAAATGTATCCCCCTTCAACTGCACCTCCCTAAACTCAAAATTGGCAGATGTTAGAGGGTCCATTGACACCAAGAACCTCTTGCTATCGTCAAGATTTATAAATATGCTATCCGAAAGTTTGTAAAGTTTGAAATGACCTTCCTTTGAATTGAAGAATATCCTCAAATTGTACCTACCGTAGGCAACAACATTGGGCATGTTTCTCAAATTTTCCTTGATGGAGTTCAGTTCAATTTCATAAAGCATCGCAAGATTCTTTTCCTTTTTTCCTTTACAAGCAACACTAAAAAGCAATATAAACGCTAAGATAAGTCGTAAAGTATTCATATCTACCTATCCCGGTACTTATAGGATCCCCGGTTGCGGAAAGCACCGTATTACCATCGTTGATCTGCTTTTTATATCTCAATTTCAGTCTAAGGTACGCGTTATTCAATATTGATTTTGAAAGCGAGATGTACATCTTACCTCCACGATTGTAAAGAAAATCTATACCGTCATCCTCAAAAACCCACAAGGAATATCCATCGGTCGTCCAAGTGTTGGCACCTATTGAGATCTCAGTCCCCCGATTCAAAGGAAATTCATAGAATACATTAAGGAAGATACCGGATGCTGGATTCATATTACCCGACTTAAAATCGGCATGCCTTACCTCCATACCCGCTATACCCCTAGCATCCGTTATAAAGAAGAACCTTAAAGTGCTTTCAACGGTTTTACTTTTGTAGGCGTAGCCGTACCTTATGTCCGTTCTGTCTATATACCTTCTGGACACCCTCAACCTCAAAGCCCAAAGTATCCTCCATTCAATTTCCGCATGGAATCTCTTATTTGTTTGACCATCGGTTTTATCCTTCCAGTAATCCAAATATATCCTCGGCACAACGAGATTTGAAAATATCCTATCCCTTATCTGCACGAATATACCTTCCTCGGGTTTGGGTATAGGTATATCCGCGATATTCGTGGCGAGCGGATCAAGAACCCTATAAGAATAACGGAAATCCGTCCTCTCAAACCTGTTATCTTCCTTAAAAGGTCTGGAATAGGGATTTATGTAATTGATCGCGTAATTTCTATAAACCAAATCAACGGATTTACCGTATTTCGTCCATCTAATTATTAGAAGATACGAAGGAATAAGGTCTTTGATATTCCCCGCTATATCCCCCCTTATCTCCAAGTCCTTTATCAATGCCGAATAGGTTAAACCCGCGAACTTCCAAATCCTCCCAGTATCAATGTAAAACGATTCGTCGTACATCCATCCATTATTGTAGGTGTATGAATAGTAAGGTATGGCCAAGCTCCCCCAATCTCCGCTGAAAGGTTCATCGTACTCTATCTGGAAATACATAAATCCTATACCATAACCGTTTTCGTTTAGATATTTTATTCCACCTCCATACAACCTCTCACCTATAACATCTTTGAATATCTCGGGCTTGAAATCGCTTGAATAGTAGAACAATGGTTTCCCTGCTGTATCAATTATCGCATCCTTTCTATCCTTAGAGTATATGAAGAACGGATACAATCCGTTAAATCTTCCCCAAACCGCCAATCCTCTCAACCCGAATTCATCCCCGTATATGACATCTGGCATTATCCCCCATACCTTCTCATAAACCCTATCCCCCACATTCTCAGAGGACTCAAATATCAGGCCGTTCCCAAATGAAAACCTATAATTTCCGACGAGGACTTTAAGATTCCTTGAATCGTAGGATACATAGGATTTGGTATAGATGGAATATCCCTCCCACCTGTAAAATCCAAAACCGAATTTATCGTATATGCGGAAGGTCCCACGAAGGGAGTACAAAGGTTTTGGTTCGGTTTCTATATCATCCGCTTCTTCATTCAATCTGTTTAAAAGTTTTGATATACTCTCATCACTCCATCCTCCTTCTCTCAAAAGGTTCAAATTCCTGGAATTTCCCGATGTATCCATAAGATCACTTATAGTTGATCCGAAGTAGGATGAAGGATCATAGGCATAATTGCTTGAATACACATAGAAAGATAAAAATCCCGCAAAAGCTCTTTTATCCTTACGAAAATTTATGAACCTCCTCAAATTCCTGTATCCATAGTAAGACAGGCCAGGAGCGGATCTGAGATCCCTTAGGGAGTTTATCTTGGTGATCTTCCTCCATTTTACGACGGATGAAGCATCCTTTAAAGAAACTCCATATATATTCCTTAGATCCATAATATCGGCATCATTCGGATTCAGAGGTTCCCCCCCCAATGTTATCCAATACTCCCTCGCCAGATCCGAGGGACTCTCTTCCCGTGTTGTAAAATCTATTATACTTGTTATCCTTTCACCCACACCCGAGGCATCCATCTCCTCGCTTGAATATAAAACGAGGGAATCTTTAACCTTTGCGAATACATCATCCGTTATACCCGGTACATTTCTGAGTTCGTATATGCTTTCAAATCCCCCTCTCAACTCCCTGTACTTATAAACGCTATCGGCTAAACTCCCAGGAAATACCCTCCTTAAAGTTTCAAGGTCCGCCCCGTTAAGGGAAATGTAGGACAGTAAAAACATTTTTGCGGTGGGTATTTTAAGGATGATGAAAGCGTAATTTAATTTCTCACCCTCGGTGCATATATGCACCGACAACGCACCTTCTGAGAAATATACATAAATAGAATTTCAAGCGTATGAAGAGGGCAATCGTAATATTGATTATAAGCTTGGGAGCTTTGGAGGGTAATGATAGAGGGATATATCCGGCTATTTCGGGTAATCCCGAATTCCCTTTTAGTATATCAAACATCTCCTCGGATCCATCCGATTATAAACCCAACTATACCTCGCAGGGAGGGATATACTGGGTTAATCCAACCTTCTCAAAATCCTGCTATTACATTCCAAAAGTCTTTTACGATTCCTTTCCATCCGCTTTTCCCGGTCCATCGGTTGTATGCAAGCAGTACGGGTACGGTATAATATCCGCATATGAAGGTTTCTGGAATGCTAAGGATCTGGATAGGAATGGATTACCTGATATACCGATTCATCAAACCGAGGAGGCTATGTATGTCGTTGAGGGTTCCCTATGTCTGCCCTCGGCTCCTAAGGTAGCCTACTTAACCACGAACGAAACCTTCATCCTGTATCAGTCCTCCCCCAGGGTATTTATCCCCACATATATCGGCGTTGAGAAAGATACATTTCTGAGGTGGTATGATACGACATTAAGTAAGTATGTAGTTGATAGTACATTTCGCAACAGAAAGCATGTTTATGGTATAACGGTCAATGATATAAATAGCGATGGATTTGATGATATTATAACCGTATATCCTCAGAAGGTGAATGCCAGAAGTGAGGCGAATCCCAAGTTTGCGGGTGGGGGATGCGTCTTCTGGGGTCCAACATATACCACATATACCTGTACAGATAGCCTTTATGGGGATTCCTCCGATCCAAAGTTCTGGCCTAACCATATAGCGATAACCAACAACCCAAAGAAGATATTCGTTAGCGCCGAAGGCTATATCGGAGAATACCATCCCTATCAAGGGTTGATTATGGTTGATCCCATAACCTTCACCGCTGTAAAAGTCAGCGACAGTTGTGCGGACGCCGTTGCGGCCGGTGATATAAACAACGATGGCTTTGATGACATAGTATGTGGAACCAGCATGTATAATGCCGACAATTATCCTCTATCCCCAAAAGGGTTATTCTATTTACTCGGGCCTTCCTACTCCTCCACCGTAACGATAATAGATTCAAACCTGGTCCATGATTTGATAATCTACGATATAAACGGTGATGGATGGAACGACATAATAGCAGCGGGACAGAGGGGACCCGATGGGGATTCAATATCAATTATAGTATTTTACAACAATGGAACTCCAACACCCTCATTCACCCAAAGGTTTTACAAATCTCCATATTTAAAATATAACGGTCCCGGTGGAACACCCCAGGAGATTGATATAGGGGATATAAATTGCGATGGGAATATGGATGTTGTCGTAGTTGCGGAGGAACCCAACTTCTTTGATTATAGGTATCCTTATGGAGATCCGAATGTTATAGCCTTTGTAAATGATGGTTCTTATCCCTACCCCAACTTCATCCCAATACCCATAGCAGCTGGGACCAACAGCTATGGGGAGGGAGAGACCTACAACTATGGAATATTGGTAAATGACTTTGATCTTGATGGGAAAACCGATATAGCAATTTCTTCGGTATATTTTGCTCCTGAAACCTATCCCGACAGCGGTTTCCTTTGCATACTCTGGAACAATTCCTGCGTTCTTGGATCGGATGATGAACTGAGCATCCAAGAGAAACCCTTCAATCTCTCTTCTTCGGATTATGTGGAAATATTTGATATATCTGGCAGGAGGATCTATGAAGGGAAGTATGGACTTGCAAACTTGAAGAAGGGTATATATCTCATTAAATCTGGAAGGGAGACTCGGAAAATTATAATAAAGTAAGGTTTGGTATTCGGTGATAATCTTTCCACATATTCGCTTCCGCACCTGTGTATCACCCCTATCTCTTCATTAGCGTAATACCGTAAGGCTTGACTTTATAATTCTTAGTTCATGCAGGATAAAGATATAATTTTGAGGAGGAGTATAGAAAACTTTTACAGAAGTAACAGTCCAGAGGTTTTAAAAGAGATCCTAACTATGTTGATATACAGGGATGAAATTCTCTTGGCAAGGCGTATGTTGGAGATTTTTATACGCAGGGGAGGTAGAATATATGCCGATAAGGATTTGGTGCAAAATGCTCTAATAATTTACAGTTTATTCTTGGATATTCATAAGGTTGAAGAGATTATCAATTCCACGCAGGTGGATCCTCATATCTTTGTAAAAACCATTTTGGAATTGTATGGAGATGTTATGCGAGCTGAGAGGTTCATAAACGACAATAGAGATGCTTTAACCCCCTACTTTTATCGCTATGCTTATATTAAGATAGCAAGATTGAAAGCCAAACCTATAAATGTATCCAATAACTATGGGAATCCGGATGCCGCTGATCGTTTATCCATCTTACACGAAATCGTAATGCACAAGTTGTTCAGTGGTAAAATTGGAGTTTTATCCAGATTTGACTCTCTCATTGATTTACTCGGCAAGCACAGGTTGTTTAAAATATCCTCTCTATTGCAACTCTATAAAGCGCTGATACACCAAAACATTTCATATTTACATCTTGTTGAGAAAACATCCGAAGATGTTGGGGATAACTATACTTGGGTTTTAACCAAAATCTTCCAAAGTTTCATCCTCGGCAGGGATCTATTGGAGGAGGAGAATTATAGATTGAATCCCAAGCTCGGTATTTTATACACCAACTACCGTATAGTGAAGAGGTATATAGATGGGACACCTTTTAAGACACCGGAAGAATTGAAAGGTTTTGAACATTTCTGGTGGTTGATGGATAAGATTAGGAACAACAAGGAGTGGATAAATTTTTCAGGCAAGCTGGCTTTATATAGGGGTATTACGAAGATAAACCCACCCAAAAGGAACAGGAAATACTTGGTGGGATACGCCTTTGTTAAAGTCTTTAAATCCATTGAAGCCTTAGAGAATCATCAGCATGTTATTTTCCCAAAATCAAAGAATAGAAGGAAGCTATTGTGGGATTTAAAGAGTAGAACATTGAGCCTTTTAAAAATACCCAACAACATGGAAATTGCTCTGGATTATGGGTGCTTTCTGGATGAAGAGGATTCGGAATGGGCGGATATAT
>WGFI01000017.1 GCA_015492295.1 Caldifarciminota bacterium | reverse complement strand
TCGCTCGGGGAAGGCGGTCTGATAATGTACTCCCTTGCGAATCCATCATCACCGGTTCCCGTAGCGTATTACTCCAACGGAATGTTTTTATACGACTTTGATGTGTATTCAAATGTGGTTGCATTGGCATTTGGAACGGGAGGTATAATAACGCTGAAATCCAACCTTTTAAAGTGAGACTCAGTCAGGTTTTTTTGAGCGATAGGAGATACATTGATAAGATTGTTTCCTTTATAAATCCGCATAATGAGGATGTGTTCCTTGAAGTGGGTCCGGGTATGGGAAATTTCACATTTGAATTTTTGAGCAAAGGATGTGAGGTTGTAGCGATTGAGGTTGATAAGTTCTTCTGCGAAATGCTCAGACTCAGAGGTGTTGATGTTATTTGCGAGGACTATTTAAAGGTAAATGTGGAGGGAGAAATCAGAAAAAGGGATATAAATCCGCCAATAAGGTTCTTTTCAAGCGTTCCGTACCATATAACCCATAGCATGCTGATAAAAGTATGCAAAGAGAGGAGATTGTATTCGGATATTCACCTGATTTTACAAATGGAGGTGGCTAAGAAGATCACCTCGCAGGTCAATACCAAATCTTACGGCGCTTTTAGCGTTCTTATGCAAGCTCTGTTTCAGATAAGTTTGCTTTTTAACATACCCAATACGGCCTTTTCTCCAAGACCACGGGTACATTCATCCCTCGTGAAACTCATACCGAAACCCGAAATGTTTCATATAGATGAGAATAGATTTCTTAAAATGCTAAACGCGTTTTTTAAGAAACGAAGGAGAAAGATGAAGAATGTAAATCCCCATATCCCAGGAGAGTTAAGGGATTTGAGGCCAGAGAATGTCCCAGTAAATATATGGATAAACCTCTATATCTCACAAAAATAAATTCTCAGCCTTATAATACTAAGTGGCTTGATGTACAAAGTTCAAGTCAGTAAGGATTTGGTGCAGGCTATTGAGGAAGCTTTGAATTCCAAAAACCTATATGAGAACCTTATTAGAAAGGATGTCCCCAGAAAGGTTAAGCCCAACATATTTGAGGAGGCTTACAAGTATTATGTTGGGAAGAATGATTTACATGCTCTGAGATTATTCAGAAGATCCGTAAATGAGATCTTAAAGAATAATGAGGGGAAGACCTTGATAGACGAGACTATGGAAAACTTGAAGAACATAGCGAAGGTTGGAGATGAGTATCTTGACCTATTCTTAGTTAAATTGGGATTGAATAGCTTTGAGGAAGCGTTGAATTTGGATAATTTCACGATATCCCGTATAGTGGATTACAAGGATATTGATAATCTGTTTATGGCGGCGGGTCATTTCCTTGAAGCGGCGGAAACATCCTTACTTTTAAGATCAAGCCTGCACTTTCACCTCTTCTACTATAAGTTCCTCGTGTGCTTTAACATAATTAAGAGGATCGTTGATGTTAAGAAGATTTCAGGAGCGGACAATCTCCTTCAAATACACCTTGAAGGTATAAGCAAATTGGAGGGTTTGCTTGCGGAATATTACAGACTCAGGGAGATAAGCGAGCTTGAACTGACATCCGAGGAAATGTTTTACACACTTGAAAATCTAAAGGCTTTGTTGATTTCAAAGTACGAAGATAACGACTACCTCGGCGTTATCAGGGCGTATTTCAATATTATGGGAGTTATAGAGGCTTTTGAGAGGAGTCTATTAAAGGAGCAATTTCAACCTTAAAATACCCGCCAAAAGGAGGTGAAAGATGGACAGAGCACAAGTACTTGAAAAGATACGGGAAATAGTTGTTGAAGAATTGGGAGTAAATGCGGATAAAGTTACCGAAAATGCGAGGTTCATAGAGGATCTCGGCGCGGATTCCATAGGAGTTATGGAACTCGTGATGAAGATGGAAGACGCCTTTGATATTCAGATACCAGATCAGGACATTGAGAAGATACGCACGGTTGGAGATGCGATAGATTACATATTATCAAAGAAAGGGACGTGAGAAGGGTAGTAGTAACCGGACTTGGAGCACTAACCCCCGTAGGTCATGATGTAAAGGAGACCTGGGATAACTTGGTTAAAGGTGTCAGTGGAGTTGGGCTCATTGATAGATTTGACGCCTCATCCTTCAAAGTGAAGATAGCCGCCCAGATAAAGAACTTTGATCCTACGAAAAGACTTTCAAACAGGGAAGGAGGGGTTCCTCTGAGGAAGCTGGATCCTTTCTCGATTTACGCTCTATGGGCAGCGCATGAGGCTTTGGAAGATAGTAATCTTTTAAACACGGACTATGACCCCGATAGGGTTGGGGTGATAATAGCCTCAGGTATAGGTGGAGTTGAAACCTTGGAAAGGGAGATTATCACTGGATACGAAAAAGGATACGACAAAATATCCCCATATTTGGTACCCATGATGATACCCGATATGGCGTCGGGAATAATAGCGATAAAATATGGATTCAAGGGTCCAAATTATTGCACGGTATCCGCCTGCGCCTCATCGGCGCATGCCATAGGTGATGCTATGAGACTTATACAGTATGGAGATGCGGATGTTATGGTAGTGGGAGGATCGGAGGCTCCTATAATACCCACGGCGGTCGCCGGATTCTCATCTATGAGGGCCCTTTCCACGAGAAACGACGAACCCGAAAAGGCTTCAAGACCCTTTGATAAGGAGAGGGATGGGTTCGTTATGGGGGAAGGAGCTGCGGTTTTGATACTTGAAGAGTACGAGCATGCCAAAAGAAGGGGAGCGAAGATTTACGCTGAACTCGTGGGATACGGTGCTACGGCCGATGCTTATCACATAACCGCGCCGTGCGCCGATGGAGAAGGCGCTATAAAGTGCATAATAAGGGCTTTGAAGGATGCAAACATATCCCCCGATGAGGTTGATTATATAAATGCTCATGGAACTTCAACCAAGCTTAACGATATTTCCGAAACCTTAGCGATAAAAAAAGTTTTCGGGAAAAGGGCATACGAAATACCTATAAGCTCAACGAAATCCATGATAGGGCATCTACTGGGCGCGGCAGGGGCGATAGAAGCTTTGGCCACCGTAATGACCATATATACGGATACGATACATCCCACCATAAACTATGAGTATCCCGATCCGGAATGCGATCTTGATTATGTTCCTAATAAGGCGAGAAAGCAAGTCGTCAATGTCGCGATTACGAACTCCTTCGGCTTTGGAGGACACAATGTCTCCTTAGTGTTCAGGAAACTCGTGGAATGAAGGGTTGCAAAAATTTCTCCACATATTCGTTTTACACCCTTATAATATTCACCCTATGAAAAGGTATATCTTACCTATCGCGTTGTTCGGCATAGGGGTATTGTTCATAGGCGCCAACGGGTGCGCCGATAAGGAGGCTCGCGCGAAGATAAGCGAACTTGAAAGCAAGGTGGAGGTCGTGTCCGATCTTGAAAGCAGGCTTGAGTCCCTTGAAAACAGGGTTTCGGAGCTTGAATCCAAGTTGGCCGAGCAAACGGAGATGAAAGAGGAAAAGAAGACCAAAGGAACGACCGCAACGAAAGGCACAACAAAGGGCACAACCAAGCCAAAACGCGGACCTTTACCTGGTAAGGTTAAGTAAGAAAAAAAGGAGGTATGGCTATGCGTAGGTTTTATCTTTTTGTGTTTCTAAGCATAGGGGCTTTGGCCCTTGTAGGATGTCAAGATAATACTCTCGGTGGAAATCCTAACATAGTCTCAACAACCGCCACGAACAGTGGAGCGGATCTTCAAATAGTCTGGAATTCCGTAGAGAACGCCGAGCAGTACAAGGTCTATTGTGATGGAAATGAGATATGGAGCGGAACGGATACCACATACACCATATCAGGTTCAAGCAATGTGTGCAGTCAGGTGGCAGTTTCCGCTGTAAGCGGTAGCGATGAGCAGAAGACTACGATAGATTTAAGTCCGAAATCCGGAACGATCAGCGGATTGGTGTCTCATGACAGCACACCGGGTAGTTCGTGGGTAAAGATAGACTTTACGACCGGTGATATAAGCTCCACGACGCAAAGCAACGTTGATCCGGATGCTCCCAATACCGGATGGTTCGTATTCTACAATAACGCTGGAACTTCTGAGTTCAGGGATGCATCTGCAACAACAGGCGTAGGTCAGGCGAAGATGGAGATGGCATTTTCCGCTTCAAGCAGCGGCAGCTTAGCCCCAGGTAAGGGTAATTATAACACCATAAGAGCAATTTCCGAAGGCGGATATTACTTCTTCTGGGCGGACAATACCTCAACAGGGTATAATAATATAGATGCCAACGATTACTTTGGCGTTGTTAAGGTAACTAGTTTAACCGGAAGCGGTCCTTATACGGCTAACTTGGAGATATACTATCAGGATAATGTTCCCGGTCTCCGCT
>WGFI01000016.1 GCA_015492295.1 Caldifarciminota bacterium | reverse complement strand
AGTGATATGTGGTTGCACTTTGTAGGTGCTTGGGTTCGGATATAATTCGGCATAACGAAAGGTTTCAAAAGGTAAATGAATCTTTAACGATTTCATCCACGATAAGGGGGATGTAGAGGTATTGGGTTAGGGTTGAAGGGACGATTAGGTTTGCAAGGTAATAGTTAAATAAAATCAAAAATCCCTCTCCCTCCACCTCGGGGGTAATCGGTGGTTGTTTGGGCTAAGATGACCCTACTTGACAAAGGGGTCAATTTTAGACATAATTGAATGGTAAGGGGGCGAAAGGGTCTCGACGGCGGATGAAAACCTACCGGGTGCAGGCCGGGGAAGGGCAACCCCGTAAAAAGCCCAAAACAAAAATAAGTGCGAACGCTTCATATGCTCTGGCGGCATAAGATCCGCCAGCCTCTTTCAGGACGCTTCCTGCCCGGCGCCTGAAAGGGGTCTCGTAGGGCAGGGGGCTTGCCCGGTTTTCTCCATTTTTCCGGGCAAGTGCCTATCAAAAAATGGACTTCCCGATCCTACGGGAGATGCCCCGATGCCCATGGGTCGGGAAGTAAATTAAAGAAGGGGCTAAGCCTGTAAAACACCCGGGGGTGAGTAATCCGTTCGGACGCGGGTTCGATTCCCGCCGCCTCCATCATATACAAATCGTTATAATGGTCTCAAAGAAGGGATCACTTTTTTCAATGAAGACCTCCCCTTTATGAATATCTGCGATTTTCTTTACCAAAGTTAAACCCACACCCCAACCCCGCTGTTTTGTTGAGAAAGATTTCTTAAAAGCCATCCTTCTCTCTTTCTTGGTAAAACCCTTTCCATTGTCTATGACCGATATACAGGTTCTATTTCCTCTTCTTTTAATCTCCACTTTTATCTTATCTGCACCCGCTTCCACTGAGTTCTTTATGAGGTTTTCAACCGCCCATCCCAGAAGCTCGGGATCACATCTGACCCAAATCTCTCCATCGTAATGGAAAGTTATATTCGCGGAGTTTTTGAATCTTTCAGATAATTCATTTACGACATTTTTTATGGTACTTACTATCTCTGAATTTTCAAGGATCAGTGTGCCTCCCAACTTTGAAAATCTTCTCAATATTGATGATATCCTTTCAAGATCCTTCTTTATACCTTCTTGGGCATCCACGGGAATACTACCCTTTATCATCTCATACCATCCATAAAGTGAGGAGACGGGTGTTGCCAACTGATGCGCCAAACCCTTTGAAAAACCCATCCAGAATTCAACCTGCTCATATCTCAGAGAGAAGTAGAAAGAGTACATTATGAGAAATGATATGACGATTATTCCGCCATATAGAATGAAGGTTATGAATCTCAGCGTGGAGGTGTATCTCGGATAATCGTATTTCAAGACACCTATCCTTTTGTCGTAGTACATAATATCCTCCGAGAATCGCAATTTACCCACCTCTTCCTTTTTAACATTCTTGAAGGCTCTCAATTTTCCGTCATTGTCAAGTATGGCAACTGGAAAATCTATATCCTCTATAACCTTTTGCAGTTTGCTGTAAGTTTCCTCATAAGATAGTGAAGACACGAGTAAGGATGATATTAAAAGGGATAGGGATTTAGAACTTTTCTTTGAATTCTCTTCAAGCTTATCAACGGCCCAAAGGGATAGCAGCATACCTGCCGATGCGAATATTCCTAGAATGAATATACCCAGGATCCTCATATCAATACATCCAGGTTTTTTAAGTAATCTATCAGGTCATCATCATCGTATAGAGCATCCGATATAGTTGCCACTGCGGAAGGCATACCCCATACAGGCGCGCTCTTCCTTGATTGCGCTATCACCTTACCTCCATAGTTCTTTATAACTTTCGCTCCCTTTTGACCGTCCTTACCTATGCCACTCAGAACTATGGCTAAAACCTTATCTTTATACTTTTCACCCGCTGATGAGAAAAGAGCATCCACCGAAGGTTTAAAATTGCTGTTAGTGTCTCTACTCTCAATAACATTTTTAGATATGAACATATAGTCCGTTATGGGAAAAAGCAAATACTTTCCTTTTGATATGGTTGTTCTTCCAGGATAAATAAGTTTAGCCTTTATCCGCTCCGCAAACGGCTCAGCGAATGTGGGTTGTATGTGCAATGCTATGAGTATAGGTATCTTAGTATCATATTGGCTTAACAATCTTATTAACGTTTTTGGAGAACCGCTTGACGCACCCACCACTATGATTTCAGGTTTATAGGGTTTTTCCATTTTTTTGGATCTTCGCCTTGGAAATTCTTCCTTAGGTAAAAATATTTCATCTATCAGTGTTGCTATCTTCATAGTATCCTTTGGATGTTTTGGTTTGGGAAGGAAATCCAAGACTCCCATCTCCAAGGCCTCAAGTATATACCTTTTTTCGGAAGAAAAAACTATGATTTTTGAAGGTTCATAACGGTGTACGATCTCTAAACCGTTGCCATCTGGAAGATTTATATCAAGGATTATAAGATCGGGTTTCTCGGAAAGCTTTTCAAAACCTTCCTTTAAAGAACCGGCAGAAATGACATCTATCCCCCTTTTATTTAATATACTCCTTACAACACCCCTTACGAAGGGAGAATCATCTATTATGAGAACCTTCAACTACTTTTCTTCTTCTCCTTTCACACCCTTTTCCTTCTTCGGTTTCTTTTTCTCATCCTCGGTGGGTGTCGTGTAGGCTTTTAATAGCCATGAGTACCCAGCAGCAGTGCAATATAAGCAGCAATCGGGATTTTTTGAAGCTAAAGTTAGCACTCCAAGAGCCGTACCACCGGTTATGGCGATACCCAAGTTTATGAAGGGATAATACTTGCCGTTGGCGTAAAAGTATGAACCTCCGAGTTCCAACCTCAACCCATAAGGAATACTCGCTTTCTGACCCCTAAACTTTCCAGTTAGATCTATACCAAAGGCTATATAATGATGCAAACCTGGTATTCTCCTTATAGCCCCAGGAATCTTTACGGTGTCCTTAGGAAAGACGCCTTGTAGCATTTCGGAATACTTGTATCCGGTTCCCGAGTAAAGAACCTGATAGGCTATATACCACGAAAGAACTTTGTTTGCCTTTGCGCCTATTACCATATCAATCTCCGGTGTTAGAAGACTCGTTGAAAACACATCAATGTAAAGTTTAGGCACAACGGAAATGTAAGATTCATATTTTGGGAACTTGTAGATCGTCCATTTGGTGTAAGGACCTATCCCAAGGAATGAACCACTTATACCTATGGATAGATTCCGAGTCGCCCCTATACCTGCGAATATTCCTCCGTAGGGAACTATGGCGTAGCTATTGTATATCGCTTCATTCCTGGACTCGGATGTTAGATACGCTGGGAAATTAGCATATAATCCGAAATCTATCTCTCCCTGTTTAACGGGTTGAGCAGTTTGAAATGTCCCAAAGAAACACCCCGTTATAAATGGATAAACCAATATAACCCTACGCATAACCTTATATTTTAAGGCCGTCCCTCACTTTCTACAATAGGGGGATAACCCACAACTTCCAACGCTTTTAGTATCTCATCGAGATTTCCATCTTCCAACATAAACTCCGCTCTCTCTTGTTCTAAGGATACCTTTATATCCTTTGCCCCTTTCTTTTCTAAAACTTTTCTAACAGTCGCAACGCAACCCATGCATGTCATACCTTGAACCCTAAGTATGATCTTTTTCATCAATGGATATTATAAGGTGGAAAAATCTCACGGAGGTCATATTTGGTAAAACCCCTATCTAACTCAAATGTAGATAACTTTACCGAAGGATTTTCCATACATACCTAATAAGGGAAGTCGGGGAATGTACCATGCTCGCGTCCAGATGCGAGGCTTTCTTGGCAATGGGAATATAAAGATTTTCAAAAACATTCCATCCTTAAAATATCATCTTATGCTTTTGAAGATAGATAGGGAAGCGATAGATTTTATAAAGAAGAAAGGGGGGAAACTTTGGATCAGAAGCGTATGCGTACATGGGTGCTGTGGAGTCGAAGGTTTTGAGCCTCAATTTTCATTCAAGAAGTTGGAAGGCGGAGGGAATTGGACGGAATACGAGTATGAAGGTGTTAAGATTTATGTTCATGAGGGGCTTTCCCAACATAGGAAACTGGTGATAACTCTACAAAAGGTCTTTGGTTTCAAAAGCCTTATGGGATACTTGGTTTAAAATTCTCAACCTTAAAATTCCCATTATGTTGATGTTAATTTTCATGTCGCCCAAGGTTGAGGTCTATTTGAATGCCAATGTTCATATAAGGGGCGCTAAGATACCCTTGGCCAGAATGACCAACGATTTCAAAGTGGTCCTTAAAGAGGATGATAAAGGTTTCAGATTCTGCAAGGTGGATATGGATAGGAGGTATTTGGATCCCGATTTCTGGAAGGATCTCAACGATGAGTACTTTTTAGTTCAGGGTACGGATCTCCCAACTTATGTTTTTGATTACAGATATGGCGACTTTCATAAAACCGTAAAGATATACGGACCTCCCAACTTTCCCGAGAAGATTTCAAAACTTTTCAGAGCAATAAGCGAATCCAAATGCATAAGCGAAGTGAAACCGAAAATGATAGTATTAAACTGGGAAAAGGTGTATGTTAAAAGAATAGCCACACCCCTAGGGAAGTTTGAAGGTTTGCTTGGGAAGGATACACTGAAAGGTAAGGATTTAAATTTGGGATACGAGTTTATCAAAAAATATGGTAAGTACCTTTTTCTTGATGGAATATTTTCCGATTCAAAGGGTAGAACCTATCGCCTTAGGGTGAATGTTAAAATATGAAGACTTTATAAATTCTACCTCTCAATTTAACGAAATATACGCCCCTTTTGAGTCTCACCTGACCTTTACCCTCATATATCATTCTCCCATCGCGCCCAAAGACCTTACCGTACTTATACAAAGTCAGGCTGTTTCTGTAAGTTGAAAAAGACCTGTATTCATCCCTCACGGTTTCAACCGATGACAGTACTGGGCATGTGGGATCCGATGTATAAAATATTCGCAGATATATATCCACCGAATCTCCCGGATTCAGAGAATATGGGCCTGAGCTCAGCATCACGGACCAATCGGAAACCGTATCCGGGTAGAATGTTAAGTTGCCAGCCAAAAACTCGTACTTTATGCTATCATTCATGATCCCAAACCATTGAGAGTTCTTTATAAACGAGATATTGTTGGCGGGACTTAAAAGTTGGATACCTATGTATCCCGAAAAGCTCCCATCAACTGCTCCCATAAGGACGCATCTCAATGAAGGATAAATGTATCCCGTATCCTTTGAAGGCCTTCCAACATCAAGATCAGCGAAGAATCCCAAATATCCACTTATTGGGGAGCTAAGGGTATTTCTCACCCTGAAAGAGAGATATACGAATGTATCGCCCGAATATCCATAACCCGTAGTTGTAAAGCTTATTCCAGAGGAATCAATCTGATCAATGTACCATCCCTGAGGGACGAAGGGTAGGACTTTAAATGTATCAGCGGGGATGAAATCCCTATCGTTGCCGAGATAGCCTATCCAAGCATCACTGACATGAGTATAACCCGTTCCGAAAACGAAGCTCCCCAAGTAAAGATTTCCTATACCCGAATATAGGAGGTTGAAAAACTTTCCCGTTCTTGTAAATGACAGTTTAAGCGCAGTCGTATCTATGCTAACATATTCCTTAGAAGGATTCCCAAAGGGTACGGTTAAGTAGTTTATTGTACTATCCCCATAGGTTATTTTGAGAGTAAATGGTATATATTCTCCATCGGATATTCCACTTCCAGAAATCTCAAACTTCACAGAAAATGTGTCCGAAGCTGGCACTAAGCGATTAAACGGAGGTGTATTTACACTGACGCGAGCATCAGAGGTCGTCAAGGAGAATGTGGCCGTTGAGGAAACGGGTGCATAGTTCTTTATCAGTATCACCAAGGTATCAATTCCGTCAAATCTTCCATCACCTACCCACCACCTTATAGCCCTTGGAAGTATCGTTGAAGGTGCGGGTGTGTTTTGTAAAGATTTCCAAGCGTTTATCCTACCCCATCCCCAGGAATTGTTGGGATATGGGGAACCCCATGAAGGTGTATCCGTGGATACGGTTAATATCCTATACGCATCGTAAAAGGTCAATGAGGGATTCTTTTGAAGCATTATCGCTATAACTCCCGCTGTTATGGGCGAAGATAGGGATGTTCCACTTATTACTATAAAACCCCCACCTGCCGTTGTAGTTAGAACCCTCTGTCCAGGAGCGACGACATCGGGTTTCAATAGATTCCAAGTGGGATATGGCCAATATGTTGGATCGTTCCAAGGGGATCTGTTGGGCGCGGGTCCCTGGGATGAGAACGATGCTATTGAGTCCCCGGAATTGGTGGCTCCAACTCCTATCACCAAAGGATAATTACCAGGCGAGAAATTCACACCCGGCGTATTTCCGAGGGCGAATACAGGTATTATTCCCGCCATCCTCAAAAGGTAAATATCGTTCCAATACTCCAAGGAACCCGATGTATCCCCCGTCTTCCAAGAGCCGTTATAGATGCGTATATCGTATCCCGAATCTATCTTCCACTCCAAGATCTTTGAAAATCCTATATGCGTCGCGACCTCATTGGATGTAATATATGTTCCAAACATACGAACCACCGCTATCTTCGCCCCGGGAGCCACACCCGTACTATCCGCCGCCAAAACGCCGGCAACCATGGTTCCATGGGGTAGTATGGGGGAATCCGTGGGTCTATCTCTACCTTCAACGGCATCGTACCATATTCCTGACCATTTGGATATGATGTAAGGATGCGTCGTATCTATTCCCGTATCCATTATAACGACCAATACACCGCTGCCATCGTACCCATAAGCCCAACAGGAATCGGCCTTTATGGTATCAAGCGCCCATGATCCCGTGCTCGTAGGGTTTATTTCCACGGGTACAAGCTCAACTTCTCCGGCTTTATGGTATCCTATCGCTCCGATTTTCTCCTTGATGAACTCAAGATTTTCGGGGGATGTATATACCGCCAGGGCGTTTGCCGAAGGAAGAGGTATAACGCTATCAACGAAGGACCTTATAATTTGCGCTTTGATGGATGTCTGATATTTTAGCAACGAATAAAGCGTTTTTACATCGTTTGTCCTATATTCATGCACTCCACCGAAGGAGAAGACATACCATCCCGCTATCACAATGACAACAGCTTTCTATGGAAGAAATCCTCTCCCGCGAGTTCGGGATGGAAGGTCAAACCTATGACATTATCCTTCTTTACTCCAACGACCTCACCATTATTCAATCTCGCTATCACATCAACCTCCCCTATGTCCGTTATACGAGGGGCTCTTATAAATACACCTATTAAACTCCTCCTATCACCGTTAAACTCAACCATCACCTCATCCTCAAAGCTCTCCCTCTGTCTCCCATAAGCATTCCTTGAAACCTCTATATCAAGTTTCTCCAAACTGAAACCCGGAAAACCTCCGGATATCCTATTCGCGAGAAGTATTATCCCTGCGCATGTTCCAAGTAAAGGTCTGTTAAAATCCTTCAAAGCCTCCCCCAAACCGTATTTCGTCAATATCTTCGCAAAATGCGTGCTTTCACCACCTGGAAGTATAAGGGCATCTATGTCTTCCAAATCCTCCGGATACTTCACATAGAATGGTTGATGACCTATGTCCATTATTATCTTGGCATGCTCCTCAAAGTCCCCTTGAAAACCCAATATACCGATCTTCATTAAAGCCCGCGGGCGGACTTGAACCGCCGACCTCGTCCTTACCAAGGACGCGCTCTAACCGCCTGAGCTACGCGGGCGCTGAAGTGAATATTTTAAAGGTGAAAAACTTCCTTTATCTTTTTTCTGATTTTGTCCTTTGTTGGCAGAACATTCTCGCATAGCTTTTGAGAAAACGGCATAGGTATATCCGGCAAGGTAATCCTAAGAGGTGGATATTTCAAGCTCCTAAACTCCTTCTCAACCACAACAGAAATTATCTCGGCTCCGAATCCGCAGGTTAAAGAATCCTCATGAACCACCATTATCGTCCCGGTTTTCCTAACGGATTCCAAAACCCTTTCCTCATCCCAAGGTTTCAAAGTTCTCAAATCTATCACTTCAACATCCATACCCTCAACCGCCTCCAAAACCTCATAAATCGTATATCCCCAGCTGACTACGGTTAAGAGATTCCCTTTCTTAACTATTCTGCATTTTCCAAATGGAATGTGCTCATTTATATCCCTTTCCGCGAGTCTTGAAAAGTAAAGTTCCCTATGCTCCAAAAATATAACGGGATCGTTCATGGATACCGCTTCCTTCAAGAGGAAATAAGCATCTTCGGAGTTGCTCGGATATGCGATCTTCCATCCGAACATATGTAGGAACTCCTGCTCGGCGCTAAAACTGTGCCAGGGATCCGATATACCCCTTATAAAACCCACAGGAATCCTTAAAATTACAGGGGCGGAAAATTGGTTGTAGGTTCTCCATCTTAAAAAGCCTATGTTGTGTATGGGTTGCCTCGCCTCATCCGCGTACTTCCTAAATTGTATTTCCGCTATGGGTTTGAGTCCGGATATGGCCATACTCTCCGCCCTCCCGACTATACCAACCTCATTTAAAGATGTATCAAATACCCTTTTATCCGTAAATCTTCCCATAAGACCCCTTGTAATCCCATATATTCCCCCTTTTATTCCTACATCCTCACCAAAAACCAAAACGCTCTTATCCTCCTCAAGTGCCTCCTCAATAGCCGTCCTTATGGCTATGGCCATTTTCATACGCCGATGTTTTTTAAATTTAAAGGCACGATCCTTATCACCGTAAGCCTTTTCCCCTTCAAAGAATACGAACCTTTCAACATCCTTCGGATCCGGATAATCCCTGTTTATCGCTTCATTCCAAGTCTTATCAACTTCTTCCTTCACTCTGTTTTCCAATTCCTCCCAGTTTTCAACTTTATCCCTCAAATAGAGCAGGGGATCCCTTTCCCTCTCTCTTTTTATCTCCTCCTTTGATCTGTACTCCTGTCTATCGCTGACGCTATGCCCCTCAATCCTAGCCACTCCGAATCTTATAAGAACCGGACCGTTTCCTTTTCTCGCATGCTCAAAGCCCAACTTCAAGGTCTCAAAGGTCTCATCGGGTATATAACCCTCGCATTCAAGGATTTTCAGATTTTTGTAGGATTTCAAGTTTTCCGCTATGTTCCCCCCTGGAACTTGATAGTGGGAGGGAACACCTATCCCCCAACTGTTATCTTCAATTATGAATATCATAGGTAAATTCAAGGTCGTCGCTATATTTAGCGCGGACCAGAAACCGTTGCTCGCCACGCTTCCATCCCCTCCCATTGAAACTGCGACAGCCCCTTCCCAATCCTTGTTTCCTAAAACTTCAACATGATAAATTATGGATTGGGCCCAACCAGCCGCCCTTGGAAATTGCCCGCCCACATCACCCACCGTGGGTAATATTATATTTCTTCCTCTGCCTTCCGCCAAGAAGAACATCATACTAACATCCCTACCGCCACTTGGACCCATTTTCCCTATATCGGAGGCGAAAATATCCGAAACTTTCAAACCGCTCGCCAATGCGAATGCCCTTGATCTGTAATACACCGTTGCCGCATCCTTTGGATGCTCCATCATAAGAGCGGTTAATACTTGAACCAACTCATGCCCCGCAGGTGAGAAGCTCATAGGCACCTTTTCCTTTCTTTCTTTTTGGTCAATATACCTTGAAAGCAAGCAATAATAAGCCACCTTTTCCCAATCCATAAACTGCGGGAATTATACGGATGTAAATACTCCTCTTTCGTTTAAGGTATCACTACCTCAAAAACCATCTTTGTGCTGCTACAAGCCAAAAGGTGCTCCTTCTCAGAAGATTATCTTTTCTGTCCCCCTCCTCGTTTTAACGAAATAAATGCCCTTTCGCAGGCGAACTTTCTGTCCCGCTTTCAATCGCTTTACGATCCTGCCATCGTACCTGTATATACTTATATCCTCCTTAGCCTCAATTTCCTTATCTTTGAGGACGAAAGCGACGCTATGCGTTTCCCTTTCCGAAACTCCAGTGGTTATATATTCCCACACTTCATAGTTATAATAAGTTTGGTATAGCGTTGGCGGCATATAGGTCGTATCCCAGGGAGTTTCCGCCGTATCAATGAGAGCGTAAGAAACATAAACCATCAACGAGTCTATATTGAGATATGTAAGTCCTATGCCATTTACATACCTAAGCCTGATATACATCTTAAATATATCATTCTCGCAGCAGGCTAAGGTTGTGTCATCATAAGGGCTCACCGAAGTCATCCTTAGAGCGACTATGAGCGGAGATAACAGAACCTCCACGGTATCACCGGAATGATAGGTTAAGGTTGCATAGGAAGTATCATAATAAATGCTATCAACTATCCCATCATAGTCTCCATCACCAGCGGGTGAAGGGAATGTTTGCCTTAAAGCCGCTTTGCAGGTATCCACCGCTTGCCAGCTCTCCCCAACTATCAAAGGAAACTTTAATACCCTAACGGGGGCTTCAAGAAAAGGTGGATGAATGAATATGTTTCCGAAATCCACGAGATATGTGCCATCATAGTACGCGAAGCCCGTATCGTACACAGGAGTTGTGGTATCGTATAATATCTCGTATATTATGAAATCGGCCCTATCAACCAAGGATGAGAAGGAGCATCTGCTTCCCGAACCATCCCAAGAATACACGGAAAGGACCGTATCGCGTAGAAAGAAATCGTAGGAGGAGGAGTACCCTAAGTAATAAACCCCATAGTACCGGGCCGCTCCGGCCGTATATCCACCAAAGCCAAGATTAGCGTAGATTAGCATTACCATAGTTTTCCTCCTTTTATCACCATCCTCTCACCATTCTTAAACCTTTTATTTTTAAACTCTTAACCGCTACCGAATTCCTCCCCTCCCTTATTATCAAGCCATAGATGTCTTCATTCGTATATGCACCGTTTCCATCCTTATCGTACCAATATACCAATGTATCTTCATTAGGATAGAGGATCAGAGTATCTGAGTACTCCGAACTTGAAAATGGAGCAAAGTAGCTTCTTTCAAAGGTTTTTGTGAGATATAACCTCCCATGTCCGTTTATTATCAGTGTATCGTATTTGAAGAGATAATCACCGACCAGGACAGCTGTGCTTTCTACAACACTTGAAGAATAGCAAACATCTTTACAAAGTATGAAACCCGAAGACCTAAGCTGTTCCGATATATGGGAGGTATAAATCTCCCGATATATCTCTTCGCTATTGCGTACGGCTGCGATTATTATCAAATCGTAAGTGGGGTTGCAGAAGTTTAAATAGGATGTATCTATATAAAAGGTATCATACATCTCCTTAGAAACCTTCTTACTCGTATATATCCTCGCGTCGCTCGCGCATAGTACCCTAATTTCATCACCGGCGGGTGGAACCACTATCCTCATAGCCTCACCGCTTTCTACGGCTTCAACCTTTTCTATGGAGAAGTACGGAGGTTCCACTACCGCACATCCCAAAAAAAGAAAAATAACAAAAACCTTCCTCATCTTACAACCTCCTTCTTTAATTTACCGTTCTTCAAGATAAAATATATTCCTTTTCTCGCCTTAAAGCCTTTCTCCGGACCCTTATATATAAGCCTCCCGCCCGTATTATAAACCTTTATACTAACTCCCCTATCATCACCTACGCTTGAAAGCCTCGGATCGCTATCATCACCACTTTCACAAAAACTCACAAATACAGGCTCACTCGGGGGACTTTCATTTCCATCCATATCGTACGCCCATACGGTTATACTGTAAGTTCCACATCCGAGGCTCAAAGATAAACTGTTTGATGTCGTTATACCGCTATCGCTTATGGAGGGATTTCCAAAGAGGGACCATTTCCATTTATAATGTGAGAAATCCTCCTCTTCATTAGGTGCCCATGATAGTGCTATGGTATGGGTTAAGGAATCTGCACTTACTATCCTTAAATCCTTAGGCCTGATAGGTGGAACTTTGATCCATCCTCCGGGATATATGTAGTAAGTCGCCTTATCTTTTATTATGAGGTTCCATCTATCACTGTGGGTTCCATCTTGAATGGTCCATCTACCCCGCTTGATCGGCCATTCGTATAATACCGTCCAATTTCTGGCTGTATAATCGCTTCCAGGAGGAAGTATGTATATATCCCCATTCTCATGCGATGTCGTTATGGCAACAAAGGATAGTTCAGGTAAGACATCTTGAAGATTACGGGGGTCTATTCCCAACAAGGGAACTACCCTTTCCTGTAATAGATGCCTGCAAGTTGTACGATTATACTCGTTCAAAATATACGCCTCAACTTTGTATAAACCCTTAGGAAGACCGTAAATATAAAACCAGCGATGCTTGGTAGTTGAAAATGGAATTATCGTATCTTTGATCTTTTCACCCGTGTTCCAGTTCCAAACCCTCACCCTTACGCTCCTTCCAGGTATAGGCCTCTCTTGATATACATACCCATTCGTCCATCTCCAATAGGCAAAAATATCAATTCTTAAATCTCTTTTCCTCTGGGGAAGCACAATCAAACCCAACGCGAAAGCCAAGCATATATCATCAGGACTCGCAAAGTAATTATTCCTTAAAGCGTACTGCCTGAGCCACCAGTTATCAAAGTTTAGATTATCCTCCAAAAGCGTTCCTCCCACTATCTCCCTGGTTTTATTCTTCGCATCCGTATAACTCGCCGACCATCTGCTATAAAGCCAAGCATTAAAATCCCTGAAATAGTTAGGCACCCTGAACCATAGTTTCCACCAGCTGAAAGAGGATACATCGTATCTGGGTGTTTCCAAATCCCAATGATCCGAAAAATTCCCCCGTGTTCCTATGAAATCCGTATTCCACTGTTGAAAGAATATGAAACCTCCATAAGAAAATACAGACCAATCCTTCTCCCTATGGTAAAGATGAACATAATCCCAAAAATTTCCTGTTTCCTCGTATATCTGCGTTGAAACTATAACTTCCACGGCTCTTGCATGCCCTTCCTCAAACTGATCATAAGGTAACGTTTTATTGTTCCTGAAAGCATGAGCCATCTCGTGTATCAGTACTGGGCCCCATATTTGCCCGTACATAGCATCCCAATCCCTCAATTTTATCTTAGAGTCAAACCAACAAGACACACTCGGTATGAATATCCCTTTTATAGTACCCAAGCTTGCATCTTTACTTATTATCACCTTATGAGGTTCCCAAGGAGGAAATCCACTCGTGCAATAAGGTTGTCCGTATATTGATTTAAGTCTAGGATAAGCCAAGTTCCAAACGAACATGATCTCATTCCACTCCCTATCCGTCCATCCGCTTCCCCTTACAGGTTGTAAATCATAGGCAGGCAAGGATCGGTTAAACTTCCCTTCATCATAGCTGATAACCTTTCCATTTCTCATAAATAGAACTACAACATCCTCCACACCTCTTATATTTCTGGCCTTCAATACGCTGTCTATGAAACTATCAACTTTCGGAGATGATAAATCAAAGAAGAAGCTATCTGGTATATCGGGCGGAACCTCTATCGGGACCACTACGGAGTATCCCATGCTAACCATAAAAACGGAAACTAGGAAGATTTTGAGAGATTTTGAGAGAGAGGCGAGACGCAGTATATACCCCAAAAGCCCTAATCCTTGTTATTAAGGCTTTTGTCATCATAAGAAGATATTATAAGGCTGTTT
>WGFI01000015.1 GCA_015492295.1 Caldifarciminota bacterium | reverse complement strand
TGGAATATATGAAAAGGAAGATAGAGGATCTATTGGATTTTGGTGTTAAGAGGGTGATATGGATATTGACGAAGGCTGAGGTTGTTATAGTTGCTGATGATCCGAAGAATTGGAGGGTATTGGATTGGGATGATGAGTTTGAGGTTTGGGAAGGTGTTAAGGTCAAATTGAGAGAATAGTTAAAAAAGTAAAATGTATTCACACTGACAAATCGTTCCGCGTTATAATACCCGTCTTATGCCGGCGGTAGGAGTGAAATTGCAGGAAGGAGAAAACTTTGATCAACTTTTGAGGAGATTTAAAAAGATCATAGGAAGGGAGAATATACTGAATGAGTATCGTAAGCATCTGGTTTATGAGAAACCTTCAGAGATCAGGAAGAAGCGCGAAGCGTTAAAGATGAGGAAAATCAGGAGAAAACTGCAAAAAATGATGGAGGAAGACTGAATGAGAGCGGGAAGAGTTTGGTTCTTTCATATGCTCGCGGGTTTTGTTCTGTTCTTCCTTCTAACTGGGCATATAGCGCTTATGCACTTTTCACCCGGGGCATCCAATCCTTGGGATCATCCGGCTAATCCTTTGAGTTGGGAGAATGTCCTAAGCAGGACCAAGGATCTGTTTAACGCCATAATATATACCCTGTTCATAGGTATAGGATTATTTCATGGATTTTACGGTTTGTTCGGGATTTTAACCGAGGTCAATACTTTGAGGCCTTTCAGAAAAGGTCTGGCTTGGTTTTTGATAGTATTTGGAGTCCTTCTTTTCCTGTACGGTTCCATAACCACATGGTATGCCTTCTTTTATCTCAAATAACCTTTGATAGCGTAAAAGTTTTAATGGATAAGGGATATAATGTGCTTTTCGTTGATGTCAGACATCCATCCTTCTTTAAGCTCTTTCCACTGGTAAAAGGAGCGTATAATCTTCCTTATGATCAAATACTGATGGGATATGAACCTCCGAGAGGTTACGATTTATACATAACGGTATGTATATGCACACGGGGCGGTATAGGGGAGAAGGCGGCTGATATATTGAACAAAAAGGGGTTTAAAGCTCTGTGGCTCCGTAGGGATGGATCGGAGATTGAAGATTAAAAGGATAAAGTATCTGTGTAGCAGGAGAGCGTCGCAGGAGATGGAGATTGTGCTACAAAGGTTTATAAATAAAATAAACCTTGAAAATCTTACGGATGAGGAGATTGATGAACTGATAAAAGTTCTTTCCATGGACGATATAACGCTTAGAGATGTGCTTTACGGATTAAAGGATGTTCCCTCTGAGAATAAGAAGATAATCGGTATTATTGAGGAGTTTAATTGTATGCAAAGAAGGAAGTAAGGATGTGGGAGAAGGTTATCACCCTGTCAGTGTAATACTCCGACCCAACCTTCCCCTTTATAATTCCTTACTATGCTCCAAACTATACTTATAATTCATATTTTGCTATGCGTACTGGTTATACTTATTTACGGATTCATAGCTTGGATATTCGTATATAGGTATATCAAAAAGGATATACAACCCGAGAATCTATCAAACGAACTTTCCCCTGCGACCTTGAGGTACCTTTACTTAGGTACAATAGACCATATCTCAGTGAAGGCCAATTTACTTGATTTGCGTAACAGGGGGTTCATTGATGAGGAAAATCGTTCCCTGAGCGTTTCAAACGATCCACCATTTGAGGATGAGAAGGCCATGCTTGAAATTCTGAAAGATACCCAGAATTCACCTATATATCCCATAACTCATACCTTAGAGGAAACATTAAATAAGGTTATCATTAGAGATCGTAGCACCTCCTATTCAAAAGTTATCAGGACATTATTACTGCTTCTTCTTATGCAGATATTCCTTTACTTAGTTTCATAGCGATGATTCTATTATGGATAAACAGCGGTCAGGAGGATATATGGATAATCATAACGGCAATCATATTTCTCTTTGCATCAAGTAGTATAATGATGTTGATCTTCGTAGGAGCACAAAAATACAAACTGTATTCCACGGAATCGGGTAGGAAAGTTATTGGATTCGTAAAATATATCCAGGAGATGGGAAGGTATAGTAAGGGACTTGAACCTTATACTCCCGCTTTGAAAACTTAGTGTCTCCGAAGGTTTCTATGAAAAATTATTTAGGGGCGATAACGAAAATGTTCAGATATGGAGATTGGTATTCCACAAATGGGTGATATACAAGTATGATGGACCGTGTGAATGCATAACCTTCTGCGAGTTTAACAGGTTATCCTATGCTACCTTATGATACGCTTTATAACTCTTCTTCCTTTATCACCATAAGATACCACAAAATATACACCTCTTGGAAGATTTTTAAGCGTAGGCGTTCCTTTTCCCAAATATATCACCTTTCCAGATACATTGTAAATCTTATATTCGTTGGGTGAAAACTTCAATTGTCTTTCAGACACCTTAAAATAACCCGAGCATACTGAAAATATCACGGTACGGTAAGGGGGCATATTTGACGCTTCTGATGATACCCTGCTTAAATAGAAACCATGATTATGCGGCTCAGGAATACAGTTTGCACCTGTACCTGAAAGATCAACATCAGCCAATATATCCCCTGACACTTCATCGGTAGTAAGTTCATAATTGTGAGTATGCGTCCTTTGACCCCCCATCAAGGCTGTTGCAGTATCGGCTCGTGGGAACAACCCGATAAAATTCCAATCAAGGGTTAAATAACTACATGAAGGCAATGTATCAAACATGTATATCACCTTACACGAATCTATCCTTACACTATCCGAAACGACTTTCCAAAATCTTACAGTGCGATAAGGTGGAATATGATAAGCCGAATCCAAGTGTATAAATACCTGATGGGTATGAAATGAATGGCGCGATGATCTGCTGATTCCAGGAGCGCTGCAAGGGAGCGTATCACCTATCACAATCATACTATCAGTATATCCAGATATATCCCAGTGGCTATGCTTGGTATAACCTCCGGTATAACCTGCGATGCTATTTCCCCTCGGAAAATACCCCAACATAGAATCCGTTAAATCGTAGAAATCGGTTGAATAAGGGGAATCATACGAAATGATAATGGCATTACGAGGTAAGTATTCCATATTCATCAATGCTTTCGCAAAAATGAAAGTTCTATAAGGTGGCAAATGATTCTGTTGATCCGTTGTGAAATTGTATGAATGTGTATGCCCCTGCATGCCTAAGAATGTTCCAGAGGTACCCCAACCCAACACCGTATCAGTTCTTCCTGATACAGTATGCATATGCATAGAATCTCCACCTAAGATACCTCCGATGGAATCGCCGAGGGGGAATCTCCCGTTAAAATCCGTCAGCACCTGCCACCCGGCGGGTGGAGACCCGTCAAACATGAATATTGCACCCTTAGGCACAGGCGCACATTGCGTAATAAGTATCCCAAGCATCGGTGGATATTATAAGGTGATAGGATAAATAGTGCAACTGGGATATTTTTACAGGAATAAAAGAAGGTAAGTGAGTGGTTAGAGTGTGTTGAAGATACAGCGAAGATATGAAAGCTAAGTCTGTGGCGGTGAAGCGGGAAATGGATAGGAGAGTTTAAGTGATGAAGTTTTTTCCCAAAAGTGATGAAGACTATACATATAGATAGTAGGTTCCGGCACACTGCATAATACCACAACTGGAATTCTATCGCTTAATAAACTTCCGCACCGAATATACTTTCTTTCCATCATAAAGGATTATAAAATATACACCTCTTGGAAGACCTTTAAGTTCAATTTTACCTTTACCATAATGCACTGTTTTACCATCCACGTTATACACCCTATACGCACTATAATTCTCCACCTTATTCTCCTTCACACTAAGACCACAATTTGCTATAGAAAAAACTACTGTGCGATAAGGTGGTATATTGGATGCATCATGGGAAACGCCACTAATTCTGTGATTATGAGATACAGGCGTACCCTCCGACCTACCATAAGTGCTGGGCATAGGATCACCCTCAAAGGAGCTACAATTCACAGAATACGAATGAGTATGAGAATAGGAACCACCATTCAAACCAGTTACAGTATCTGCTCTGAGAAACTTACCTATAAACAATGTATCAACATTTAGATAAGCGCAAGGAGGTATAGTATCAAACATATATATTAAAGCACACGAATCTATCCGTATGCTGTCCGAAACGACTTTCCAAAATCTTACTGTGCGGTAAGGTGGTAGGTGCAATGATGCATCAGTGAAACCCGCGCAATTATGTGTATGTGAATATAATGGCCATACTGCAAATAGATAATCAGGAGAATAATCACAACCACCTCCATAAGTTATTACACCATCCACAGAGCCATTAAAACTATGATTATGATACAATGAACCTCCTACATTTCCTGCTGTTAAATCACCCCGTGGAAAGCGTCCCAATATTGAATCGGTTATATCACGAAACTCTGATGAATAAGGAGGATTATAAGATATTATTATAGCATTACGTGGTAAGTATTCCATAGGTGATATGGCTTTTGCAAAAATAAACGTTCTATAAGGTGGCAAATGAGTGGAGGGATTCGTTGATATATTATAGGAATGAGCATGTGTGGGAGATATAGATCCAGGTATGCAACCCCAGACACTGGCTACACTAGTTGTTCCACTTAAAATATGATTATGGACAGAATCTCCACCTAAGATACCTCCGATGGAATCACCGAGGGGGAATCTCCCGTTAAAATCCGTCAGCACCTGCCACCCGGCGGGTGGAGACCCGTCAAACATGAATATTGCACCCTTAGGCACAGGCGCACATTGCGTGATAAGTATCCCAAGCATCGGTGGATATTATAAGGCAGTTGAATAAACAAGAAATACCTCAACCTTAGAATGTATGGTTATGAACACAAAGTTAGATTGGAGAATAAATACTCCAGATATAAATTGGGCAATAAGGTTTATGCATAGGTGTACAGGATACTGGCATCTAGTACTACTCTTAGTAATACTAGCTTTCGTTTTGGAATCTCTAATCTTTTTAGCATTAATCTTTTTAGCATTAATTATTTTAGACTTCTTAGAAAAAATGAGCAAGTGGTGGCTTGATAGATTCTTAGAGGACATAGAGAAAATTAGTTCAAAGGAAGAAAATGGGAAATATAAG
>WGFI01000014.1 GCA_015492295.1 Caldifarciminota bacterium | reverse complement strand
CAGAGAAAGACCGATGAGCAGATGAAGGAAACCGATAGGAAGATGAGAGAAACGGATAAGCGGTTAAGGGAAACAGATAAGATGATAAAAGAACTTATGGAGAGACAGAGGAAGACTGATGAGCAGTTAAAAGATACCGACAAAGAAATAAAAGAAGTAGCTAAGCAACAAAAGAAAACAGACTACCAGATAAAAGCCTTAACGAAAGCCATAAGCGAGTTAAACGGAGTATGGCAGAACTATACGGAGGATACTATAAGGGAAGGTTTGGAAAATGCTTTAAAGGAATTAGGTTTTAAGGGATTTTATCTTGAAAGTAAGAGGAAGAGGGAAGGTATGGAAGTTGATGCTTTGGCGGTTGGAAGGGATTATGTCATAGTCGTTGAGGTGAAAACTACGCTTAAACAGAGTGATGTTGATGATTTTGAGAGTAAGTTGAAGGAGAGGTTTTTAGAAGTTTTTCACGAGTATGAAGGTTTTAAGGTTTATGGTGCGGTAGCTGGTATGAGGATACAGGAAGGCATTGATAGGTATGCGAGTAGGAAGGGGTTTATAGTTTTGAAGCATAAGGATGGTAAGGATGTTAAGGTTTTGAATGAGGAAGGGTTTAAGCCAAAGGATTTTTCAACTGTATAATACTTTGCTATGCTTTTGAGCATTTTAATCCTTCAAGTTAGGGAAGATCCTTATAAACCGGATTCTCTGAATATGCGTATAGCCAAAAGGTTAAGATTACCTACCCCATGTTTCGGTATAACGATAAGTGGAAGATACGCCTATCTATCGTCCCTGAGGAAGATATATGTTGTTGATATAAGTAAGCCTGACAGTTTGTACTTGGCGGCGACGATTCCCACGACAAATATACCCTTGGGCTTGGCAACCTATGGAAAATATCTGTATGTGGGTCATGGATACAAAGGCCTGTCGGTTTTTGATATTTCAAATCCTGATATAGCACGAGAAATATACACTTTGAGTATGCCCGATACCACTATGGAAGTGTTGAGAAGAGGAAAATATCTTTATTTAACCGTCGGAGACTCCGGCTTTGCGATAGTTAGTATATCCAATCCTTCCAGACCGAGGTTGGTGAGCATAACAAAAGCCAAAGGATTCGTTAGAGGTATAACCGTAAGAGGCAGATATGCCTATGTAACGGCGGGGAGGGAGGGATTGAAGGTGTATAATATATCAAATCCACGAAGGCCGAGATTGGTTGGGGGTTTCAAAACGGAAGGGTTTGCAATAGGTGTTGATGTTGAAAAGAATTTCGCTTATGTGACTCTTGGAAGGAAGGGTATAGATATACTTGATATATCGGATCCTACGAATATAAAGGAGTTCAGATTGGCAAAGGGGCCCGGCGATGCTTTAAACGCGAGAACGATAAATGGACTTATTTATGTCGCTTTTGGATATGGTGGGGTCAGCGTTGTTGATCCGATAAATAAGGTTGAAGTTGCGAGATACAAACCTCCGAAATACAGAGGGGATTATGTGTTTGATATAATGGTTAAAGGAAGATATGTTTTCGCAGCATCAAGAAACGGTATGGTGGTTTATGAGATCTTGAAATAAATTGAAAGTTTCTGTGATAATTCCAACATATCGTAGAAAGGAAGTTTTAAGGGCGGTTGAGAGCGTCCTAAATAATGGATACGATGATGTCTCGGTTCTGGTAGGGAACGATGGTGGAGAACTGGATTTGAGATTTCAGGATCCAAGAGTGAAAGTTTTTGATTTTCCCCACACGGGGAACCCGAGCATCCTTAGGAATAATCTCGCTCGTCTTACGGATGCCGAACTCATAACCTTTCTTGACGATGATGATGTGTATCTTCCTGGAAAGATAGAGAAACAGGTGGAATACATTCTATCCAAAGATTACGATGCCGTATTTTGCAATGTTGATGTTTATGATTTTAGAGACGGGTCTTACTTGGGTAGAGCATACAACGATGTGGTTTTAAATAAGGACAGATTCATTTATATTCACAATTATGGTGGAATTTTGGTTTATGTGGGTGCATGGATGATGAGGAGGGAGTTCTTTTTACGGATAGGGGGATTTAACGAGAGTTTAGATTTCCTTGAAGATTGGGAATTCGGTGTAAAGGTGATATTAAATGGCAATATAGGTTTTCAGGATTTTGTGGGAGTTATACATTATCAAAATGTTGAAGGGGGCTTAAATCAAAAAGGCTCCGTTGATAAGTTTATAAAAGCAGGCGAGGAGATAGTAAAGCTTCTGAGCGATAAGGATAAAAGGAAATTTATGGGGTATCTGTATGGCACCGCGTGCTATAAGTTCTCAAGAAGGAGGAAGAGGAAAAAGAGCATACTTTACGGAATCAAAAGCATATTAACCGGTTCCCCCAACAGCCTGGCGTTTAGAGGAATGGTAAGGGCAATCATCAGATAATGGGCATACTTCACATCTGGGTTTTAAAGGCTTGCATATGGATTGACCGAAAGCGACCAACCACCTATTAACCTTATTCCACATATCCATAGGTAGATTTTTCATCAGAAAATCTTCTATATCCTTCGGGCCTTTGGCATCTTCAACGAATTTCCATCTATCCTTTATTATACGATAGACATGGGTATCAACCGCTATCGCGGGTTTTTCATAAACGGTGGATAATATTATATTCGCTATCTTCCTACCAACGCCTCTGAACTTGATGAGTTCTTCAAACTTATCGGGGACTTCCCCGTCGTACTCGTTTATTATCCTTTCCGCCGCCAACTTTATATTCCTCGCCTTCTGTCTGTAAAAGCCTAAGGGTTTAATTATTTCCTCTATCTCTTCAACACTCATATCCCTTATATGATAGGGTGTTGGTGCCACATTTAACAACTTCATTGCGACCTTATAAGTTTGTTCATCCTTGGATCTGGGAGATAACATAGCCGTTATTAAAGCATGAAAAGGATCCCTCCTTTTGATTCTGTGCATAAGTTTCACCGGGGCCTCCTCCTCGCCGAGAGCATCATATAATTTTTCAATCAAACTCAGGTATTTTAAAAGCCTTTCAGAAGAGTTTGACATTTATGTTTATATACCTTTCGGGATTTTTTCTTATGTCATTTACGAGTTCTTGAAGCTGTCTTACCGTCGTATTCAACTCAATGTAAAGAGAATCGTCGGTTAAAAGCTTTTGAACTGTACCGTCTGAGGATATGAGGGAATCAAGTTTATTCGCCGTTGTATTTATTCTGTCCGCCGTTTGCATGAGTTGGAAGTACAAGACATCTATCTTTTTGTCCGTTTTGTCGGAGATATTCCGTAGGGAGTGCACTAATGTTTTAACCTCAGAAGAGATACTTCTCAGCTCCCCCCTCAATTCATTGACCATAATATTCGCATTTCCGAGGAGGGTGTTCGTCTTTCTCGCTATTGAATCCACATTTTTTAAAATTGAACTTATCGCAAACATAAAATCCGTGAATGTGGGAGTGTCTTCCCCCTTTATTAGGGAATTCTCTTCCAAAAAATCCCCCTTACCTTGATATATTGACAACCTCCTGCTACCTATGAAACCCTCATTCTCAACCCTGGCGTAAGCCCCTTCCCTGAGTCTTATACCTTCAAGATAGAAATGCACAACAACGCTATCCGTGTATATCTTTATATACTTGACTCTTCCTTTAACTACCCCGTTTATACTGACTGGATCCCCATTACCCAACCAACTGGCCGAACTCAAAGAGGCCCTGTATTCGTACCTCTTTCTCAAAACCAGCCTGTTCCTGATCCAGAACACACCGAATATGAAAAGCGCTAATGAAAGTACAAAGAATACACCAGCCTTTACTTTATACATTCACACCCATGGATTTCTTCCAATCTGATAGGAATTTTTCAAGCCCTATATCCGTAAGTGGATGTTTTAAGAGTTTCCATATAACCGCCGGTGGAACTGTCGCTATATGCGCTCCTGATAAAGCGGCCTCAACGAAATGAACGGGATGCCTTATGCTGGCCGCTATGATCTGCGTGGATATATCATGCAAGGTAAAGATCTGGGAAACCTGTTTGATCAGATCCATACCGTAATACCCTATATCATCTATCCTACCTATGAAAGGCGATACGAAATCCGCGCCAGCCCTCGCCGCAATAAGAGCCTGTGAAGGGGAGAATATCAAAGTAACATTGACCCTTACGCCCTTATCTTTGAGGATCTTTAATGCTTTCAAACCGTCGTTGGTCATGGGTAGCTTCACAACTATGTTGGGATGTATGGATGAATATTCAAGGGCTTCCTTTACCATGGATTCAGCATCCTCGGATACGACCTCCGCGGATACATGCTCAACCATCTGAGCCAACTCATAATATATCTCCTTAGGTTCCCTTCCCGTCTTTGATATTAAAGTTGGATTGGTAGTTACTCCTGACACAAAACCCAATTCTACGATTCTCTTTATCTCATCAACATCCGCGCTGTCTATAAATATCCTCATATCAACCGCTTATTTTAAGGTTGAAAATTTTATTTGGAAAACTTTGGGTTTCACTCCACTTCCCCCCATAAAATTACCATCCTATGCCATTTATGAGGGATCTTTTCATAGCCCTATCTACCAACGGAAAACTGGAAAATTTTTTAACCAAAAACAGGTTGGGGAAAAGGATCTCCCGTAGGTTTGTGGCAGGTGAGAGTTTGAGCGAAGCGAAAATGTACATAGAAAAGCTTCTAAAAGAGGGTTTCCTTCTGAGTGTAGCCTATCTCGGGGAACATCTTAGGGATTATGAAACTTCAAAAAAGCATAGGGATGAGTATCTTAAATTGGCAGAAACAATAGCCAATTACAACAGTAAAGCGGAGATTTCGTTAAAGCTCTCCCAGCTGGGACTTGACATAGACAAGGAACTCGCTTATGAAAATCTAAAAGTGATACTT
>WGFI01000013.1 GCA_015492295.1 Caldifarciminota bacterium | reverse complement strand
ATGATCCCGTGTTTGTATCACCTGAGACGAGTGCTTATATGATAGATGAAACGTTTCCACTTGTAGAGCAGGACAGTTTTCGTCTTTCAAGGAGGAGGGTATTTAAGTTTCGTTATAAGAAGTCTTATCATTATGGTTCGGTTGAGTTGGTGCCGAGGGTTGATAGTGGGTGGGTGAGGTTGAGGGTATCTTTTAGTGTTGTGCCAAGATTGGGCTGGACCTTGCCTCCTGAAAGTTTGTGAGTAATAGAGTCTTCTCCCTTAAAATCCTTTATTATGTTATCCTTTGCATTAAATGGGGGCTTTATACCTAACTTAGGGCAGGTTGTAGGATTCAATGGTAATTCCGCGGATGAAGTTATGTTCTACTCTCATTACGATAATTTGGGGATATTCATAACCGATAAAGGTATCTCCTATGTTGTATATTCCACATACGGAGATTCTTTGTTTTATTACCGTGTTGATTACGAACTCGTAGGTTCAAGGATAACCAGAGAAAACGTTGAGTATCAGGATCCCATTGATGGGTATATAAACTTTTATATTCCCAATAAATCCTCAGGCTTGACTCACATCAAATCTTATAGAAAGGTCATAATAAAAGATGTCTATGAAGGCGTGGATTGGATATTCAAGTACGATATGTTTGGGAATTTACATCACGAGTTCGTTATCAAGCCAGGGGGGAATATAGCCAGTATAAAGGTGCGACTTAGGTATGCAGATTTTGATATAGAAAATGGGGATTTGATAATAAGAACACCCTTGGGGAACATCATAGATGGGAATTTGGTTGCTTATGAGGGTAATAGAAAGCTTTACGCGGAATATAAATCTTTCGGTGATTATTTATCTTTCCGAGTTGAAGATTGCAGGTTCAAGGATACGCTGATCATTGATCCTTATGTGCTATTTTGGGCTACATATTATGGGGGGAAAATTGATGATATCGGATACGATATGGCAATAGATCCTTATGGGAACCTGATCATAACGGGATATACGATTTCATTAAACTTCCCCACCACACCCAAGGATACATTGAGATATTCACAGGTTGAAAGGGCAGGTTTTTATGATGCTTTTATATTGAAGTTTGATAATAGGGGTCAAAGAATTTGGGCTACATATTATGGGGGAAGCGATAGCGATTACGGAATATCGGCCGCAGCTGATCTTTTCGGAAATGTATTTATATTAGGATACTCGTATTCGGAGGATCTACCTTTATACGATCCAGGTGGAGGCGCGTATTATCAAGGAGGCAAAGCCGGAGGTAGCGATATATTTATAGCAAAATTCTCCGAAAATGGAGAGATTTTATGGGCTACCTATTACGGGGGCAGTGAGAATGAATGTTCCAGCGCTTATTGCTCCATTGATATTGACCAGTTTGGGAATATAGTGATAGCGGGCTACACAAATTCACCTGATATTCCAGTATATGACCCGGGTGGTGCCTACTTCCAGGATACCTTAGCAGGAAGGACCGACGCCTTTATTTTGAAGTTTTCCAACTCGGGACAACTCTTATGGGCTACATACTATGGGGGAAGCGATTACGATTATGCGTACGATGTTGATGTGGATTTATGGGGAAATGTGTTTATAACAGGTAAAACATATTCAAACAATCTTCCAATTTACGATCCCGGAGGCGGAGCCTATTTTCAAACCTGTGGAACAGATGGAAACTGCAACGGGGGTTTCTTTGACATTTTTATAGTGAAATTTTCAATATCCGGAGAAATCTTGTGGGCTACATATTACGGAGGAAGGTATGGAGAGAGCGCGTATTCAATAACCACGGATGGTTTTGGGAACGTTTTTATAACGGGGCAGACATTCTCACCGGATCTCCCACTGTACAATTCCGGAGGGTATTTTCAGCCCGATTACCGAGGAATCAGCGATGCCTTTATATTAAAGTTTTCAAACGCCGGGAGAAGGTTATGGGCTACATATTATGGCGGCACGGGATACGATATCGGATATTCTATAAAGGTGGATTTTATGGGGAACATATTTGTGGTAGGAAGAACAAACTCTTGGGATTTCCCGGTTCAAAGAAGCCCGTCTGGATATTTTCAGGGAACTTTAAAAGGGGCAAATGATATGTTTATATCCCAATTCTCTTATGATAACGATCTCATCTGGTCCTCATATTACGGTGGGATAAATCAGGATTGTTATCCATTGCATTGCTCAATCGTTTATGATATGTTGGGAAATATATTCATAGCCGGTGCCACCAACTCCCCGGATTTTCCTCTGGAATATCCTTACCTATATCCAACTATATATTTTGATGGACGGTGCGGGGATGATGCTATATGTGATTATTCGTTTGATGAGGTGTATCATTACGATGCTTTCATAATAAAGTTTCAAAATTCGGAAGTTTCCGTAGATGAAGGTTTAAAAGACTTTCATGGAAAGGCAAGAATCAAAGTATATTCGTTGGAAGGAAGACTCATGATGGATCTTCACGGTGAGATCGGCGAGATTAAGGATAAATTGCGAGATTTACCGAAAGGTGTGTATATTTTGAAACTGCATTATGGACATTATACCAAAACCATAAAATTTATAAAACTTGAATGATCAGAAGTTTATTCTAACATCAACCCTCAGCTCGTTTGATTTTGAGCCTGTCGTGGTTTTCTTATCGTAAGAATAACTCCTTGAATATACGAATGTCGCCTCAACGGCATTGCTAAACGAGTAAGTCGCGGATATGCTCAATGAATTTCCCGTTCTATCCGAAAGAACATTGGCCTCTGGATACTCGTAATCCCCAATGGGATCGTATTTATAGTTTATAGCTATGGATTTGGAGCTGTTTATAGAATAACTTAGGGTTATTACCAAACGGTTTTTAAGGGAGAGTAGATTGTTCTTGCTCCAAGGTAATCTGAAACCCGCAAAGCTGTTTATGGTGTGCGATGCGCTTATATCAATGCTATTCTGCATATCCTGTGTGCCCGATTTATATGTGAGCAGTTGCTCCGATTCGCTTTGAGTCCTCGTATAGGTTATATTTATAGATGATCCCGTTTTAAGTATGATGGATGGGGTTATGGAAAGTGAAGTTGATACCCTCTTATCGTAATTTTTATCCGGTGGGGTGGGAGGGTAGTAGGTAAGGGTATTATCCCTTGAAAAGGAGATGTTCATGTTGGAGGATGTTATGAATCTCATCTGCGAAATTATGGGAATTTTTCCTATGGAAATAGCGAGATCAGGGAACTTGGTGTTCTTTTCAAGGGATTGCCTAACCTTCGTATATGAGTATGTTCTGCTGAAAGCGTATCTGGGTTGCACACTGATATTCCCTACACCCACACTCGTACTTACATCAACGGCGTTCCTTTCCGTCCATGCATTTGCAAAGCTATCTATGGATATACCCGCCTTCGGATCGTTTGATATTCCAAGCCTATACCTCCAATCCGCACGCCTTTGAACCAGGTTAAATCTGCTGTTTCTACTGAATGTGTAGGTTATTCTTACATTGTTCCAAAATGTTGATAGCTTTTCAAGTCCATAAAGTATCGTATGAATTGGGCCGGCCGTTTGTAAGGATGTATCCTTACTCTCATCCCTTAGAGATCCTATCTTTGACAACAGCCTCCCATGCATAACATTGAAAGTGGCTTGAACATTAAGATTCTCATCCAAGTTTCTAACATCCATATCGGGCGTTGGCCTTATTTCCAGAGAATGATTCTCATTGTAGGTATGGGAATAAGAGAAGCTGGGTTGGATTATAAAAATCTGAGGAATATTGAGGTTTGAGGAGTATCTTTCCCCGAAGGAAGATTCGTATCCGAGGATGGAATCCCTCCTGGTTTTAAACAGCGTATCGTACCTGTAATCTCCCGTCCTTGAAAGGCCATAGCTCAGCGTGAGAAATCCGGGTATAAGATTGTAATTTATATCTGCGCTAAATCTTCCATCTTTAACTACGGTCGTGGTTGGAGAGCCGAGAACGAATCTGCGTGTGAAGTTTCTGGAATAGTTATAGGAAAATGTGTAATTCGGTATCGGTTGAATGACCCTATTAAAAAGTCTAAATTCAACCCTGGGATTGTAAGAGTAGGAAACCCTGTAATCCTCCTTTATGGAGGTATCCTGAATCTCAGGCCCATGCGTTGATGATGTGCTTATGCTGTTTGAGAAATTCCAAGCATCTATGAGCATCCTGCCAAGTAAGTTCTTTGATCCCGTCTTCTTAAAGGACCACGAATACGATTTACTTTCACTCCTCGTTGTGAAGAGCGATCTCTCATACGAGGTTTTAACCGGGACATCCATTCCGGGTTTGTACTTTGGGAGCTGGCTGGAAGAGTTATAAGATAATGTTATAGGTAGATTCAGTCCCCACGAACTTGGGAAGAGTCTATGCGTATTGAAAGTTGATGTCAGGGAAAATCTCCTATTATCGTAGTTGTTTCTTTGGGTTGCCGATTGGGCGAAATCTATCTGTTCTATCTGGGCATTGGACGAAATACTCCACAGATCAGAAAGCTTGAAATTGACCGAAATCTTACCCGCACTCGCCGATTTTCTCACGGGATCGGTCAATCTTAACTCATTAACCCATATTATACCTGAATTCCTCGTACTTCCGTCATTCTCAACGCCTATCCAGAAAAATCTAACATCAAATATGTTTGGATTTCCTTTGACGCCATGTATTCCATCGCTCCTATATCCCGAATAAGATGAGGTGGAGTCCTTGAATCTCACGAGTTCCTCCAAGTTTATCTTCAATTCTTCCCAATCATTGCTCGTGATTTTATATTTGTACTCGTAGAAGTTCAGACTGTCCATACCGAATCTTATTATGAGTTTGGGCATATAGCCGCTCACACCCTTAACCCATAGGGATATGGAGTTGTAATTCACGAGATCCAACTTCTGCGTTAAAGATTTTCTCGCGAGGGCCCATTCGCCAGGAGCGAAATTTTGGAACTCCAAAACCAATGAACCCTCATCTTCAAGCTTCCCAGTGGTTATATCCCTTTGCAGCTTTGATTCCACACCGGGTGGATAGGTGTAATTTGCCGAAGTTTTCTTGCTGACGAACCCCAAAACGAACTTTTGACTCGTATCGGCGGTATCAACCTTAACGCCCTCATTCACCCAATCGCTCCCACCTATACCGAGATTCACTATATACAATGTATCCGTTTCAGTGAAACCCTCCCAGGTTATCCTTATGTATCTTATCCTTTCAAGCGTGGGCGTTCCCACCTTGTATGCGGGCTTTTTAAGGGGTATTCTGAACTGCTTCCAACCGTTGTATTCCCCTATGGGTTTCATCGTATCAAGGTCAAAAACATAGCTGAAATATCTCTCGTATATATTCAACGCTCCATCCTTATCTAAATCCTCCGTATCAAGCTGTCCGTTCCCTTCCGTGCCGTTCATACTTGAAAAATCGGAATTTCTAATATCCGAAACATAAACATAATCATCGTTTCCCCAGTCATCACCTGAACCACAGGGATTATTATCGCTACCTTTAACCCCATCAAGACCCGTGTCCTCCTTATCCCCACTGAGAAGAAAATCCCCATCCTTATCCTCCGTATTTAACTCCCCGAGACCAACTACCTTTCCAGAACAATCCCTTATAAGCTGATCCTCAGGAATATCCGTCCCAAGATCAACTATGACCCTGCCACGCCCCTTAGCGTAAAGCTCTATATACTCCTTCTCAACATAGTTATAACCGTTTTCGTTTATCAACCTCATCAGCGTTGTCCAATGAGATATACCATCAACCTTAGGCTTGGCTACGATCACCATTACCTTTTCGGGATCATTGACCTCGGCGGGATCCAAGTTGGGGAATATCTGTCCCTTGGTGAATAAGCTCTGCGTAACGATCCAAGAGGTCTTTATAGCATAGTAGTTCGTATCCGCCAACATGGAGTCTATCCTCGGCCAAGATCCATGATACCATCTCCTGTAATCATCTGCGAAATCTTCAAGGGCCGATGCTCCCCTATCAAAATCATCAATGTACGCCTCACCTCTCGTATTCGGATTTGGAAAGGACCTCGCAGCCTCCCCCTCAATGCTCAATGTACTCTTTTGCTCCAAATCCAAGAATGTGTATTTGTTCAAAAAGCTGTTCAAGTAGTCCATGGTATGATTTATTTTCCCGTCTAAGGATACGACCTTATAGCTCGTGGGTTCAAAACCGACGGCGGGTCTAAGGTAGGATGAAGCCAATGATTTGGATATATAATTCAGGTGAAACTTAACATTCGGTGATATATCAAAGGTTGATGAGGCGGCCAAAATACCCTTATTGCTACCGCCGAAAACATCCAAACTACGGTAATTCACTTTGATCTGGGTGTTAGGGGGCAGATCCGTCTTCAATATGGTTATCTTTCCTGAGAAATAATCCACCGTGTAATCCGTTCCTTCGTTTAACTTCTGTCCATTGGCGAATATTTCAACCGAACCTTCAACCAGTCCAAAACCGAGGATTATATCCTTTTGAGGCTTCTCAAATGACACAACAATATAATAGAGATCCGTGTGATTTGTGGGTATATCTTGAAGGCTAACCATATATATCAAACTGTCCCTATCTTTGAGGACGCTATCCGCAAACGGCCAAAACTTGGGTATGAAAAGATAACCGTTATACTTATCAAGGATTTTGAATGGAACACCATTGACCTGAACATAATCATCGGCGAATCCATCGTTGTTGTTGTCTATTCCTAAGAGCTTCGTGTATGGAATTCCATCCTGAGAGTTCGGGTCAACGGTCGTACTCGGCAAATCCCTGAATATGTCTATCTTCACCGATTTCACCGTGGTATCTATATCCGCCGGGAGTTTATAGGCATACTTTATCTCATAGGAGTTTATCTCCATAGCGCAGGCTACTGAGGTATCGGATAAGGTGGTTCTGTTCCTTTTTAAAAGGAGCATCCTTATAGGATTCGTACTATCCGGATTCTCGGGAATATTACCTATCACAACCGTATCTGAGCCTTTAACCAAAGTTATAACCGCGCCGAGCCACCAATCGCCGCCGGGAGGGTTGAGTATTTCTATCACATTCCCCCCAACACTTGTTAGGAAATCTTGACCCGCAACCATCTCCTTCCACCTGCCGAACTTAATGCATATACTCGTATCGGGCCATGTGGTGTCCGCCCTAAAATACGCCTTTCCATAAGTATATACATCGTTCGGTGGCGGTGATGTTGTATAAAATAGCCTTATATCCGCTATCTGGTAATTCTCAGGGTCGGGAACGAATATGGATAGAGGTATGTAAAAGAATCTCTCCCTTACATAATCCTTGGCGTATATGGTATCCGTAATTATCTGGGATGATAATGTGAATATCTTGGTTTGGCTTACACCCCTTTCACGGGTCGCGAGGACCACGACCTTTGAAGGCCCAAAACCGAACTTCCCCTTTATACCAAACAAACCGGCCCCAGCACCTAGGGAAGTATAGGATGTTGAGGGAAATCCGGATGCATCTATATCACCCGCTTCAAGGCTTTGAACTATGTCATCGTCAGTGCCCGTATATGACAGTTTGACCTTATTTCTTGAAAAATCCGTGGCCTCCGAATTATGATTCACCTCAACTTTTAACCTGTCCGTTATCTGCCCGATTATATTCACATTCAATGTTTGCTTCATTTGAAGCTGAGGTATATCCGAGGCCACCGTATCGTATATACCACCGAAGATATAGCTGTCCTGTCTTCCACCGAAGCTTATGGTTTGGGTGCCCGATAGAGACACCTTACTAACTCCCTCGCCTAAGAATCTCCACCTGCTGGGTATATATACGGGTACGGTTATATCCGGTATGAGACCCTCAACTGTTGATGATGATGTGTCATATTTCGTTATCTCCTCATTTTTCACATTTTTAACAAGCATAAGCCCAAAGAAATCCTGATAATCATAGGTTTTAAGTGTGTCATAATAATCGTCATACCTCAGCCTCTCATAAACCTTATTGGAATCATAAACATACTCACTCTTAAAAATCTCCCTAAGCAAACTTTCGGAGAAATCGTAGTATCCTATTACGAATATCACTTTAAGATCACACCTTCCGCATCCTTCACGATCACACCTTTATATAGAAAGTCTATCTGGTGGAGCGCAAAATGATAGTCCTCTTCGTTTAATGCGGATATGCAATCCATAGGAACCACAACATTGTACCATCTTAGTGCCGCTGACCCGGCGGTATGCAAAACGCATATATTTGCGACTGTTCCCGTTATCACAACATTTTTAATTCCCTTCACATTTAATATATGATCCAAGGATGTTCCATAAAATGCATCGTACCTTAGTTTCTTTATAGTTATATCCTTCTCGGTTGGTTTTAAATCATCAACTATCTCGGCACCCCATGTTCCCGCAACCGCATGCACCCCCCAGATTTTGAACTCAGGATCATCCTCCATATGCCAATCCTGTGTGTAGATTATAGTTGATTCGTGTTTTCTGAATTTATCAATCAGCGATCTTATCGGTTTTATGGTCTTTATTGAATCGGGAACGAAGAGTGAGCCTTTCTCATTTGCAAAGTCATTCTGCATATCAACCACTATTAAAGCCGTTTCTTTAGCGTTCAATTCAACTTTTTCCTTGATCTCATACCTCATAACCCTATATTTTAAAGGCGTAGAAATTTCCCCTTTACAATTCCTGAATGTTCAGGAAACTGAACGGGCCCATAAACTTTGAAGGTAAGGGCTTACATACGGGAAAAAAGAGCAAGGTAATCGTTGAGCCTCATGATAAGGGATACATATTTGTAAAGGAGGGTATTGAAATCCCCGCAAAATATGAATATGTTTGCGATACCTTGAAATCCACGAGCGTAGAGAAGGAGGGGAAGAGAATATCAACGGTGGAACATATACTCTCAGCGCTTTATGGGAATATGGTGGTAGGAGCCAGAATCTTAGTTGAAGGGGATGAGATTCCGGTTATGGATGGTTCGTCCAAGGTATTCTCGGAGGAGATATTGAAGAACAGCGCGGAGACTTCTGGGAATATTTACACCCTCAAATATCCTCTCATATACGAAAAGGATAATGTGAAAATCATGGCGTTGCCTTCTGAGGAGTTTAAAATATCTTATGTGGTGGATTTTGAGGACAGAGGTTTCTCTCAATTCGCAGAGTGCAGCTTGGAGGAGTATTCGGAGGAAATATCACCGGCGAGGACATTCGTTTTCAAGGAGGATGTTGAAAGTATCCTCTCTATGGGACTTGGGAAAGGAGGAGATATAAACAATGTTGTGGTGATAGGAGAGGAACAGGGGTGGAGATTTTACAATGAGCCCGCAAGACATAAGATATTGGATTTCTTGGGGGATCTGGCTTTGTGCGGAGTATTCATTAAGGCTCATTACATCATCTTTCGTGGCTCCCATAAACACCATGTTGAGTTTGCAAGATTACTGTATGAAAGGGGCATCTGGGGTGAGGAGATAGATACAAACGAGATATTCGTTTTATTACCGCACAGATACCCATTCCTCCTCGTTGATAAGATATATATTGATGAAAGCAAGGCCGTTGGTATAAAGAATATAACTGTGAATGAGGAGTTCTTTAAGGGACACTTCCCCGAAAATCCCATAATGCCAGGGGTTTTACAGATAGAGAGTATGGCCCAGGTCGCGGGTGCGGCGCTTATGAAGAGGATGGAAAAGGAGGATTTGATACCATTATTCGTGGGCATAGACAGGGTAAAGTTTCGTAGAATCGTTAAACCCGGAGATACGCTATTCATATATGTCAATCTTCTGAGATTTGGGGGTAGGTTTGCCAAGGCGAAAGGGGAGATATTCGTTGGCGATGACCTTGTGGCGGAAGCCGTTATGTCGGCGACATTTTCCAAAAAGAATTAGTCCCCAAGTTTTATAAACACCAGGTTTCCTTCGTATATGAGTTTGATGCCATTGGCCTTTATCACATCCCCATCCTTAGCGCTCCTCCCAAGCTTGTACTGAAAGAGATCGGCAAGATCCCAATGCATAGGCCCCAGTTCTTTACCCGTCAAAAGGAAGATCTCCATCAAGGAAACATTTAGGGGCAACCTATCATCCGAATGTAATATCCAGGCTTCAATGCTCTCTTTACATGCGAAACCCCTCAAAGTGCCGTACTCATCAACGAGACAAACGATATTCTTATCCTCTATCTCGTACAAAAGCACGGATATTCTCGTTAAAATCGGTAAGAATGTGGGTTTTTTCAAGGGTAAATCCATCACTATCAAATCATCATCGTATTTTAGTATATCTTCCTTTTTAACAAAGCCTATGATCTCGTCCTTACTGAAAAAATAAACCGGCAAAAGTTCGCATTTCTCATCGTATATCTTGGGTTTTATTTCGGATATGGGACTTTCCGCCTTAAACATCGTCATTCTGGATAGCGGAATCATAAAAGCGTATCCCCTAGCATGTGTTGCATAAATCAGCTTCGCGAGTATTATCCTTTCATCCTCGCTCATATCGGAATAATAAAGCATATCCGCGAGGCTATCCATAAGAGCGTACTTTGAGAGTCTCGGGGTGTCCTTATAGATGTTTATCTTTAACCAAGAGAACGCGGTAGCGGTTATCTCGTAAATCCAGGAAGTCAGTATAACGAAGATCCTTGGATATGTTAGGGCTAACCTCTTTGGAACTATTTCACCCATAAAGGTTATGATCAGAGCAAGGAAAAAGGATACTATTATGCTTGAATATGGAAAGATATCCGATACCAAGCCCGCCAGAAATGAGTTTGATAGATTGTTGAATATCAGTATGTTCATAAGGAGACCGAAGGTCTTCCTATAAGCCAGATTGGAAGGGCTGAGTCTTGAAAAGTATGCAACCTCACTTCCTGAGATTACGAAGGATGCGAGGAGTAATAACAGGGCTGCGACTATTTTAATCAAAATCCATAAATCTACTTGCATTTTCGTCCGTTATTCTTTCACAACTTTCAAAATCTAAGCCCCATACCTCTGAAAGGGTTTTGAGTATATACTTTACGAACGAAGGTTCGTTTCTCCTTCCTCTAAGGGGATGCGGGGTAAGATAAGGGCTATCGGTCTCAACGAGCGTCCTATTTATGGGTGAGATTTTTGCCGCATCTCTTACATATTTAAGGAAGGTTATCATACCCGAGAAGGATACGAACAGATTCTCATAGGTTAGAATATACTTCATCTCCTTAGGACCGAATGAGAAGGAATGGAATACGAACTTCAAATCGTAATTTTTAACTATATCAAACGTGTCCTTAAAAGCATCCCTCACATGTAATATCACGGGTTTTCTCATCATTTTGGCGATTTCAATCTGATCAATGAACAGGGCTTTCTGTTTATCCCTATTCTCTGGACCTCTGTAATAGTCAAGTCCTATTTCCCCGATAGCCACAACCTTGTTTTCAAGGCATAGACTTTCAATATGTTTTAAATCTTCGCTTCTATAAGTTTCCGCTTCATAGGGGTGCAACCCAACGGAGGCGTATATTTCATCGTACTTTGAGGATAGCTCAAGAGCCTTTTCAGATGAAATTTTATCATAACCTACAACTACCATCCTTTTGACACCGCCATCTATCGCTCTCTTTATAACCTCCTCAACATCCATGCTAAATTTATCATCGTTGAGATGGCAATGCGTGTCCGTCATGCCATCCTTAACCCGTTTATATAGAGGTGAAGCTCACTGTTCAGTACAATCGCGGCCTTCCTCGCTATTATCAACCTGTTTAGGAATATTTCAAAGTACTCAAAAACCGGTGAGATGTTTATATCTATCTCTATGTTGTAAGTTATTATCCTGCTTGAAGGATCAACCTCTATCCTTGATAAGGTGGAGGCGTAATTGACCCTGTCATGTATATCCACGCTCAACGCGTAAGGTGTTCGGTTTTGGGGTCTTACTCTGGTTCTATGGACATCGGCCTTATCCGCTATGATCAGCGCGGCCGCTATATCGGACACGGGATAACCGCTTTCCTCATGGTGATTCCCGATGGCCGCCATTATTTCCACGACCTCCTCAAAAGGCATCCCCATTTCAAGTAATATGTCCTTGGCCAATAGCGCTCCCGTACTTTCATGCCCGACTCTATTTATAGCATTTCCTATGTCATGCAGGTATCCCGCTATCTCTGCGAGTTGCGCTCTTCTCTCCTCATATCCGAGTTTTCTCATGATCCTACCGGCATTCTTCGCCACCCAGGAAACATGTCGGTGTCCATGTTCGGTATAACCCAAGGATTCAAGGTTTTTATCCGCTTTATCTATGAGAATCTTGACCTTATGGTTCTTTTTGATATCTTCAAGGGTTATTAAACTTTCCTTGGTCATATTCGGTAATTTTATGGTTGAAGTATTAACCACTATACACCTGAAAAATCCTTTGGTCTAAACCCTTCCTCATTGAAAACCTTAATATCCTTACCATCTTTATGCTTCAAAACTATAAACCCCTTCCTACTCGCATACCTATCAATGCCTTCCTGTATCCTCATCCCCGCAACAGCCATATGAACCTTAAAACCTTCATACTCGTGAAAAACTTTCAAAAACCTCTCCTTCAACCTACTCTCAAAATCATCAACATCACTCTGTTTAAGCGTAGTTTTCACCTCAATTACTATGACATAATCCCTCCCAACAGCCAAAGCATCAACCTCCATACCTCTCCTTTTCCTTTTACTTTCAAGATAAAATTCCTTAAAACCTAATTCTTTTAAAGCATTCTCCAAACCTTCCCTTATAGTATCCTCCGTATAGTTCTGCCATACTCCGTTTAACTCGCTTATAGCTTTCGTTAAGGCTTTTATCTGATAGTCGGTTTTCTTTTGTTGCTTAGCTACTTCTTTTATTTCTTTGTCGGTATCTTTTAACTGTTCATCCGTCTTCTTTTGTCTCTCCATAAGTTCTTTTATCATCTTATCTGTTTCCTCCTGACTTTTCACCAGTTCCTTTATCTTTTTATCAGTCTCCCTCATTTTTTCCTCCAATTCCTTTAAACCTTTCCAAAACTCTTCCCTGTAATCCTTAGCCATAATTGAGTATTATACAGTTGAAAAACCCCTCAGGGTTCAATACT
>WGFI01000012.1 GCA_015492295.1 Caldifarciminota bacterium | reverse complement strand
TGTTTCCACCGCAATCCTACCAGCCCCAAGCGTGGCACCACCATAAGACCTCTTTGCATAATAGGCAAAGTAAAACTTTTGATATGCCTTTACCATTACCTTTGCATTCTTTTCATAAGGAATGCTATCATCTGGAAGTTCCAATGGTGCTCTCCTTAAAGGTATCCCCGCCCACCAATAACCATCAATCACAACAGGCTCACTTATGAGCATCAAAAGAGGCATAAGATAGATATTATAAGGTGTAAAAACTTGTCAGAGGGCATACCTGACAAAATCCTATCTAACTATAACCTTAAAGACCCCTGTCCCAGCACTGCGTTAGTGGGGGACGGAAGGGATAATCTGATATTCCTCTTGAACTTTACATTTATCAACCTTAAAATATCAAGGTAATGTTATGGGTAGTGGGTTATATTTCTGAGATTTGGCTTGATGCTAAAAGCTGCGAGATTGAGAGGGAAAACTTTGCGGATGAATATGTTGTACCCGCTTCAACGCTGAAATCTCTATGGGCTATAATACTTCTAAATGAATTGGGTGAAGATTACAGGATACCTACGATCTTTGCGAGATATAAAAACACTTTGATTTTGAGGTTTAACGGGGACCCAACCTTGCGTTTTTCTGAGCTTGATTCCATGTTAAACGAAGAATTTTCACGGATAAAGAGCAGGAGAGTGAGGGTTATCATATCCTTTCCTAAGTGGGGGGACAGATACGGTTATGGATGGGCTTGGGAGGATATAAAGTTGGGTTTGGTAAGCCCGATAACCCCAATATCAATAAACTACGGTAAAGTATATATTGACAGCAGTTTAAACATATTCGTGGATGAGGTTGATGAGGAAGAGGTAAGGGATACGGTTCTTTATATTCCAAAGCGAAAGTACAGGTACAAGGATCCCCTTCTTATAATCAAGCATATAATAAACCTTGCCGCAAAGAGAAACGATAAAAAGGTTCGGATAAAGGTGGTGGAGAAGGATACGATAAATTTAGCAAACTACCAAACGGATACTATTTACAGCCCGAGGCTCATAGACATACTCAAACCCACGCTATATTACAGCATAAACTTTCTTGCCGATATGCTCGTGGCTCATTATTCCAAAGGTTTGAAAAATGCAGGAAACAGGTTTGTGAAATTTATGAGAAAACTGGGTATTGAGGAAGATGCTTATATATTTGATGGTTCGGGTCTTTCAAGATATAACCTTATAAAGGCCAAAGATGCCGCGTTTATAATGTGCGCAGGATCAAAGGGATTGGGTGAGTATGCTCTGGATATATTCCCTTCACCAGGAGAAGGTACCCTACTGAAAAGGCTCAGGGATTTAAAGGAGAAGATTCATGCCAAAACGGGCACACTTTTTGGTGTATCCGCCCTTTTGGGGTTTTATCGCGGATGTAAAGAGGAGTACATCTTTGGAATATTCGTCCAGAACTTCCCTTTAACCCGAAAAGCGAGGGCCGAGATAGATAATCTTATAAGGACCTATGGTGATTTTCTTGATTGTGCGAGGGTGGAATTGAAATGAACTTAATAGTTATAGCGTTTTTTAGGCCTGAGACTTTGGTGTTTGATACCAAATTTGGACCGTTTAAAACGGGAAAACTCTATATGATAAGCTCCGGAAGGACGACTTGGAAGGGGAAACCCGCTTACAAGTTTATCCTTATAGCGGTTGGGGGTGTCCCATTCTTTCGCATAAACGACACTCTGCTGAGCATAGTGGATGAGAATCTAAGACCCAGACTCTACAAAAAGATACAGAACGAAGGGAAGTATCATTATTGGGGATGGATATCCTATGACCAAAATAACGGCACGGCGCTGTATCATTACGGAAAAAGGGTGAAAATACCGAAAGGGTCATTGGATCCCCTGAGTTTGGTGTATGTTGCAAGAACCTTGAACTATGATGACAGGAAAGTCTTTAGGTTTCCTTACCATGTGGATGAGATAACCGAAACCGTGAAAATAAAGGTTATAGGTGAGGAGAGGGTTAAGACACCCACGGGAGAGTACGATTGTTGGATAGTCATGCCCGAGCTAAAATCGGGGAAGAACATCTTTGGAGGAAAAGGTGGTATGAAGGTTTGGATAGATAAGAAAACCCGTGTTCCCGTGAAAGTTAGGGTTAAGATGATATTCGGTTCGGCGGAAGGTATTCTGATCAAGCATATCTCACGCTGACTTTTGGGGACACCTTTAAAACTTCGGGAATTTTCTTAAAATCGTCCGCATTTATGCCGTTTATGATATTTAATAGATCATCCAAAGTAGGGACTTCTTCAAAGATCGCATAATTCAAGGCCGTATTTATTCCTATGTTCTCAGCCTCATCAAAGGATACTATAAGCTCGGATATAAACATCTTTTTAAGCCTCTTTATCAGACTCTCACTCGGTTGAAAATTCTCAACGATATCCACTATTCTATCCACAGGGGGAGATTTACCCGGACCGCATTCACCTATGACCACCAAAACATTGGAAATTTTATATTCGTATATCCTTATGTTGAAGAGTTCTATATATCCATTCTCAACGAGCGTCCATAGGGGCGAAGACCTTTCAAGATCCAACCCCCTTGAAAAGAAGTTCAAGATAATATTGAACTTTATATCATCAACGGGCAACCTCCATCCGATTATGAATCTATTACCGGAACCCCTCTTTCGTAGAATAATATCCGTGAATCTTTGATAAGTTTCGTTTGTATATTTCCTATGGTTAAGACTCCCCACTTTTGAGATCTCTCCGAATGTCCCTTCCACATATTTGAGAATCTCATCCGTATCAACATCGCTTACGATAGTCAATACGCAGTTTTCAGGTGTATAAAATCTATTGTAGAACTCCATTATATCGTCCAATTCTATGTTCTTTATATCCGACTCCCAACCTATAACCGGATAAGAGTAGGAATTATCCGAGAAAAGATGCGCGAAGATTTCATTCCACAATGCATCATCTTCCTCATCCTCTCCCATAAAATACTCCTCATATATTATGTCCTTTTCCTGTTCAAAACCGTTGAAAGACAGATTTACCATTCTGTCGGACTCAAGAATCAATACATCGTATAAACGGTTTGATGGAACGACCGTATGATATACGGTTATATCCTTGTCGGTGAATGCGTTATCGTAGCCTCCGAATGAATCTATATAATGGCTGAAAGGACCGTAATGTTTTGTACCGTTGAACATAAGGTGTTCAAGCAGATGTGCCGTTCCGGTTTTACCCGGTTTATCATCCGATGAACCCGCATTGTAAAGCAGGACCACGGATGAAACTTTATCTTGGTAGGGAACCAGTATGCATGTTAAAGAATTTTTGAGTTTAACTTTCTTCAAACCTTTTAAGTCTCTCCTCAACATCCTTATGCCTTTTCCCCTCAGGATAAATTTCAAGAATCCTCCTGTAAATCTCCTCAGCCTTGGGATCCTGATGCATCAGCTCGTAAAGGACGGCAAGGTTATAAAGGAGTTCTTCATTGTTCGGATGCTCTTCAAGTGCCTTCTTTATTAACTCCTCAGCCTTTTCATATTTATGGTTCATTATGTAGAACTTGACCTCCTCAACAATTTCCTTAATCTTCATTGCCATCTTTCCACCTCCTTGATATTTTCGTTTGATGTCAAAACTATGAGAACATCATGTTCAAGAATCTGTTCGTTCGGTGAAGGTGGCGCTATGAGATGCTCCTTAAAACCCTTTATCTCACCCGAGGAATCAAACATCGGCTCCCTCCGTTTTATCGCTATAACGAGAACATTGTATTTCCTTCTTAAATCAAGCTCCATCAGGGTCTTTCCCCAGAAGCTCTTAGGCGATTTTATTTCAATTATGGAATGATCCTCCCCTATGTAGAACCTATCAAAGAGTTTGGGATGCATTATGTGATCCGCTACGGCTTTTGCCGAATCCCTTTCGGGTTGAACGACCTTATGAATACCTATCTTTTTAAGTATCTTGGCGTGTCTATCATTCTCAGCTTTGGCTATTATGTACCTTGCCCCTATATCCATAAGGGATATACATACCAATACGCTGGCCTCAACATCATCACCGATGGCAACGACGACAGCATCAAGATTTTGTGGGCCTAAACTCCTAAGGAGACTCTCATCCGTGGCATCCCCCACTATCGCTTCCCTCGCTTTATTTTCAAATTCCTGTACGAGTTTTTCATCTTTATCAACCACCAAAACCTCATGCCCGTTTTCTATCAGTATATCCGCCAGTGAAAAACCGAATCTTCCAAGACCTATGACAGCCACCTGCATTATACCATAACCTCCCCTTTTGCATATCTGAAATGTACCCTCTTAGGTTGAATCAAAGATGCGGCAAATATTATATAACCAGCCCTTCCTATTATCATAGCCATCATTAGCATGAATTTACCAAATGTTGAGAAATCGGCGGATAGGCTGACATTTGGCGTCGTTATACTCCCCGTGGATAACCCGACGGTTCCAAATGCGGATACGATTTCAAAGAAGAATCTCAAAAAGCCCACTTTATCTATGAGTTCCTTTTCGGAAAATGATAGAACAAGGAGCCACAGCCACATGGTGATTATAGCCAAACCGAATGTCTGAAATGCTTTAACCACTGCTTGTGTAGGTATGCTCCTTTTAAATATTGATATCGTCAAGTTCCCACGAAGGGTTTGTATCACCCAAATAACCACTATCGCGAAAGTTACGGTTTTTATGCCACCCGCGGTTCCTCCGGGCGAACCACCTATGAACATCAGGGTTGAAGTTAAAATCAAAGAGAACGGTGATAGTGAGGAGTAATCAATCGTATTGAAACCCGCCGTTCTGGGCGTTATACTCGCGAATAGAGACTTCCATACATCTCCGGATGTTTCCTTTTCAAATAGGAAAAACAGGAGAAAGGGTACCGATATGAGAATTAGGGTTGAATACATAACCAGTTTGTCGTGCAATCCAAATTTTCTACGATACTTGATATATCCATAAAAGTCCGACCAAACCTTGAAACCCAATCCTCCAAGAATCACAAGCGACATGATCGTGATATTCACCATAGGATCATCGGCGTAATCCATTAAGCTCGTTGAAAATGTTGAGAATCCAGCGTTATTTAAGGCGCTTATGCTATGAAACAGGGCGTGTCCCAAGGATGTCAGGACATCATAATCTTTTAAGAAGGATACCCAAAGTATAATAGCTCCTATTGTTTCCATGATCGCCGATGCGAAGAATATGCCCGTTGCGAATCTGATTATTACACCAAAATCTCCATAACCTATGGAGGTGATAATTAGCTTGCGGGCGTACAATGACCCCCTTGAACCTATGGCCGCGAAGAGTAATGCGGTTATTGTCATATATCCCAAACCGCCCATCTGTATCAGCACAGCGAGGATGATTTTCCCTATGAGTGTGAATTTTGCAGAGGTATCAACAACTATGAGACCAGTAACGCATATCGCGGATGTTGATGTGAATAGCGCTTGAATAAAGGATATATCACCGTTGTGGGATATGGGTAGGTAAAGGAGTAGGGCTCCCAAAAGGGAAATTATTATGTACCCTACGAACAAAGTTGTTGCAGCGGATAGGCGCATTTACTCTTCTACTTTTGAGAACTCTTCAACATCAACCTTGTCCTTCAATCTTGCCATATTTACGGCAAGAGCCAAACCTATGGAAACCTCGGAAGCCGCTATGATTAAAACTAAGAGAACGAAAAATTGACCCTCAACCCCCATAGGACCGAAAGTTTGCGATAAAGTGATCAGAGCCAAGTTCGCGGAGTTAAGCATAAGCTCCAGACTCATAAGAACCACCAGAAAATTCTTTCTAAAAATCGCCCCGAATCCACCTATCGCAAAAAGCACAACGGATAAAGAGAGAAGAAATATGGTATTCATTTACTTTCCTCCTTTTTAACCAATGCAACCGCCGCTATTATCGCCACCAAAAGCACGAAAGATGAAAGCTCAAAGGCGAATAAGCCATCAGTTAGCATATACTTACCTATAACCTTCGCGGACATGTACGCGGGCTGTAAGGGTTGCAGATTAAATGTGATTATACCGAATATTGAAAATATCGCAAGGAGAAGGAAAAAGATCAAGGCGAATATACCTTTGAATGAAAAGTCCCTGTCGGATTGAGGAGATCTGAGGTTGAGAAGCATAACCACGAACAGAAAGAAGACTACTATGCCTCCCGAATAAACTATTATCTGAATGAGGGAAAGCAGGGGGGATTTCAAAAGCATGTACAGTACGGCTAAGGAGAAAAAGTTTAAAAGCAACCCTAAGGCGCTATACAATGGGTTGGGATGCATAACCACGGTAAATGCTCCGAGTATAGCGGTTAAAGCAAATACATAAGTCAGAATATCCAAGAGGTTCATAAGTGGATATTTTAAGGTTGGATTATCTCTATCATATAAGCCGTGGATGGTTTTTATTCACATACGGAATTTTTCGCCGAGATACACCTCACGGGCCTTTGGGTCATTTATAAGCTGTTGGGTTGAACCTTCAAGTAATATCTTCCCATCGTATATTATATATGCTCTATCCGTTATCTCCAATGTTTCCCTGACATTGTGATCCGTTATAATCACACCTATGTTCATTCCCTTTAACTTTAAAACTATCTCTTGGATTTCCTCGCGGGTTTTCGGATCAACGGCGGCGAAAGGCTCATCAAGAAGTAAGAACTTGGGATTGAGGACGATTGCCCTCGCCACCTCAACCCTCCTCCTCTCACCCCCCGAAAGTTGAGTTCCTAGGTTCTTTACGACCTTTTTCAGATTTAACATCTCTATCACCTCCTCGGTCCTCCTTTTGGCTTCTGCCCTCTTTACCCCTCTCATTTCAAGCACACCGTATATGTTGTCCCATACGCTCAGATAACGGAAAACGGAAGGTTCTTGGGGAAGGTAGCCTATACCGAGTCTCGCCCTCTTATACATCGGTAGCTTAGTTATATCCCTCTCGTCAAGATAAACCCTGCCTGAGTTCGGTTTTATAGCTCCCGTTATCATATAAAAGGTCGTGGTTTTACCGGCTCCGTTGGGTCCCAAAAGTCCAACGATTTCACCCTGCTTCACCTTTATGGAAACCTCATTGACGACCCTCCTCTTACGATATATCTTTACAAGCTTATCCGTTCTTAAAACCGATTGCTTCATTTTAATAATTCCACAACCTTACGCGCGAGGGATATAAATTCCTTTGATGATGGGGAATCCGGATGACTCACAACTACGGGAATACCGTTATCACCGCTAGTAGTTATATACTCGTCCAATGGGATACTTGCAAGTAAGGGTATTCCCGTTAGTTCAGAAAGTTTTCTACCCCCACCCTTTCCGAAAATATAAAACTTCTTGGCGCTATCCGGACAGATAAAGTAGGACATATTTTCAACGATTCCCAATATTTTTACTTCAAGCTTCTCAAACCCTTTTATGGCTCTTAAAACATCGGATATGGATACGATCTGGGGAGTGGTTACCATTAAAACACCGGATATATCAAAAAGTTGAGCCAGTGAGAGTTGGGCATCACCCGTTCCGGGAGGAAGATCAACGACCAAGAAATCAACATCTTTCCATAGGGTTTGCACCATAAGCTCCTCATAGGCCTTGTGAAACATCGCTCCCCTCCACAATATCGGGGTGGCCTTATCCACCAGCATCCCAAAGGAGACGGTTTTCACGCCGAATTTTTCAGGAGGTATAAAGGCATTTCTATCGGGTGAAACTTTCATCCTTTCATCCTCAAGTCCGAGCATGACCGATATTGAAGGCCCGTATATATCCGCATCAAATAGACCGACGGAATACCCAAGATGTTTCAAAGCGTAGGCTAAATTCACGGCGACCGTTGATTTACCTACCCCTCCCTTCCCACTCGCAACCGCTATGAGTCTATCAACCCCTTGAAGTTTCCTTTTTGCAAACGGACTCTTAGGGGAGGTTTTAATCTCTTTTAAACGGGTCTTTATAGCGACATTCTTAAATCCCGCCGATAGCAGCCTATCCCTTATCCTGTCCTGTAAATCAAACACCTCATTCTCCAACTCCTTTGGTATGCTCAAAACTACCTCAACATTCCCACCCTCAACCGTAAGATTACCCAAATAACCCAAACTAACGATATCTTTCTCGTTAATCTTGATTTCTTTCAGCAACTCATAAGCCTTCTTTGTGCTCATATAAATAGGTATTCTAAGGCTGAAATTACCAACCCCAATGCGTTTCGGGATTTATATCCAACGACGGAACTCCCGAAGGTCTAATATATTTTATTTCCTCCGGATCGTTGGTCTTTATCAGAACATACTCTCCCGTTCCCACCGGATCCCCGAAGATGTAATTGTATCCTCCCCCGGTATAATAGACCCACCTTATATAGGGTTTGTCTTGCAGGGAAACATCCACCCTATCTATCTCATCAGGTTTCCCTTTCTTTATATATATCCTTCCCATATCGGTGTATCTGCCTTTTAATGTCGGTGTGGCGAAGGCCGTATCGGCATGTATAACCCTATTTCTGAACTCCAAATAGAACTTCATTCCCCTCTTTTGCCAAAATCTTTTAAGGAAATTGAGTCTGGCCTCCAAGGTTATGGCCTTTTGAAATTCTTTCTTTTCATCAGGCGTGGCTATGTAATCTATAAACGATGCTATGTCATCGCCGAATGGAGATACATAAAAATCCCTTTCCAGGGATATACTTTCGCCACTTGAAGGTGATATGATATTTATCAGAAGTGTATATTTACCCTCTTTGAGATCACTCAAAGGGACAAAAGAATATATGGTTGATGAAGTCTTATATACCTTTGGAGGCAATCTCAGTACGATCTCATCCCCACGCTTTATCACGCCGATTATGGTGTATGAACTATCCGATACGACTTCCAAGTAATATCCCAAGCGATCATAAAATACGCATTCAAAACACGGTCTTATAAATAAGCCGTTTCTTTTGAATAGGGCCATACTATCATCTTTGGAAATGTTGTATGCGAGAATCAGTGATGATGTTTTCAGGGTTTTATATCCGCTTATGCTTTTCTCGAATCCCACCTCAAAACTTTTACCCTTTATCCTGCTTTTTATATTGGCCTCATCCCAACCGATCGCTCCTTCATAGAACATAACGATATAGTTACTGTTCGGGGACTTGTTTTTTACACTATCCAGAAATTCTTTCTTATTTGGGGATTTTATACTGACATTCAAGCGTATATCCCCTTTTATCTTCCTATCAGACCTTAAAGTATAAACCAAAATAACATTTCTGACATTGTCGCTTAAAGGAAACCATAAAACATCCATCCTTCCATAGACATTTGTTATCAATATCCAAAACATAGCTGAAAGTATTTTAAGGCCGTTGCCTTTCTCGCACAGTTCTCCGTAAAGTTTTCAACCATAAACTATTTTACCTTGGTTTTGTTGATCTGTATAACGGAGGATAGCGTAATCAAGCTCTTTGATAAGAAGATCCTTGAAGATACGGTGAGTATCTTTCGTGATATAAAGAACATATACGATGTTCCGAAGGGGGAACTATTTCCGAAGTTATATCTATTTTACGATGAGAATTTTATAACACCTCTTCCGAGTATAACCGTTCAGTATATAGATACGATAAATTTGAGATTGTTGAGTAAAGAGATTGAATTGGGTTATCCACACTGGAAAAGGTGGGGTTTTGGAATATATTGGAATCCCTTGAATCCACAAGTGATACTTTCAATTAAAGCGCATCAAGTACGCAGGGAATACATGAAGGAGGTCATAAGGACCAATTTGGAGAACCTCAGGATGAACCTTAGAATATCGTTGAGAATGCTTGTGGTTTTGGATTCCACGATCAATCTCTTAGACAGCGCTTTGACACTCGGTAAAAAGATGAGGTACATCCTTGATACTCTGAAAGAAGTCAGAAGGATAACGGATAAGGAGTACCTTGAATTTGAGGTTAATTACGAGGGATTTAAAGAGATGAGAAGAAAATTCAAAGAAATTTATGAAATTCTCAAAGATTCTTTGGAGGGAATTCTAAGTGTATCCCTTGATACGCTGCACTTGAAAGAAGATTTTAAACCTCATTGTAAGAGGGTTGATGATAGTCTTAAATTGAAAAGTTTGAGGTATTCATACCTATCTGAAAATCTATGGTGGTTTCCAAAACTTTACTTATTCGGTGAAACTTGGAACGGGAACATTAAAGCGCCATCAACAATATACGGATTTCGCGTAGTTTTGGAGTTTGATGAGACTAAGAGATTGTTGGGAAAGGCAGCAAAGTCCATCTATAACATAGAAAGGGCAAGGCCGAAGTATGAAAAGGTGAAAACACTTAGGCGTTCAGGATATGAGCTTGGAAAGGTTAGGGAGATATACGATAAACTTCTAAAAGTGTCCAGAAAGCTTTACGAGGAGGGTGCGATAAGTTATAGCGAATACCTCGGAATATACTACTCTTATGTTGAAGTTAGGGTGAATATGTTTAAAGATCTCCTTTCATCACTTGAAGAGTCCCTGTGCGAGATAACCGACCAGACATACCCCTAAACCCAAAATCCCCGATATTATCAAAGTCCTAACATTTGCCGGTTTAATATTCGCCACCCTTTGAAACAAGTAAAATCTAAGGATACTGATAATTATCGCTGATATAGGGAAGGATAAAGCTGCGCCTACGATTCCGAGAGGTTTTATAAGTAAAAGTGTCAGCGAAACCTCGGAGAATGCGTATATTACGGAAATTATGAGAACATAATCCGTCCTTCTTGCAGCCTGCACGAAGGCCTGCCAAATCCCCGAAATGGAATTAAAATAATAACCCAATATGAGCAACGATAAAACTCCGGAACCGTATTCGTATCCCTTACCGAAGATTTTAAGAATCAAAGTTCCGAGGATTATGGAGGCGGATGTAAATGCGGCCATTGATAAAGAAATATAAAGTGTTATCCTCCTTATCCTTAAAGATGCTCTCAGCATATTTCCCGCCCCTATGTCCCTGCTTATCTCAACGAACAAGACATTTATAACCGAGGTTTCAAGTAAATAAACACCCGATGATATTAAACTTGCCGCCTTAAAGACCCCTCCCGAAAACACATTTATGATTGAACCCACAAGAACGGGTTTTATATTCGTTTGCACCAAAGAAAACCAGAACTTTAACCATAAAGGGAATCCATATATGAACCACGCTTTTATGTCCAACATTAACCCCTTGATTTTGAGGTTATCTTTTAGGATTTTGAATGCAGCGATTAAATTACTTATGGAGTTGATAAAATACTTAAAGTTTTGGGAGAGTACAGCTACGAGGACCTTGTTGGGATGGATTGGAAGACCCAGAATAAGGAATATTAGCCTCGCAAATGAAGGTATCATTATATCGTTTATTGATACCTCTTTGAACTTGGAAAATCCTACAAGTACGGATGATAGGTATGTTGATAGGGCTATGAAGGGTATCGCCAATGAATAAACTTTGAGGGGATATGAATATAATTCGTTCTTTAAGATAAACTCCGCTATCTTATCATTTGTTAAGAAAAAGATTACAAACAGTGTTAGCCCTGAAAGCGAAAAATAAAAAAACGAAAAGACTATTATCCCTCTAAGAGCGGATGAATTCCCACTTCCTATGTATTCCGATACGAATTTTTGCGTCGTATTGGTGAATAAAGAAAGTATTCCGAGAACGAGCATGTTCATAAAATCCATAGGAACACCGTATATTCCCATTTCCGTGGGAGTCAGATAGTGAAGTAGTAAGAAGCCTATGATGAAGTTTATCAAACTTGAAACGGCCTGTCCAGAGAAGATTTTTAATATGTTCCGTAAGGTTAAACTTAGTCGCAATTTATATGGTTTTTCCAGAAATTATAAAGCGTTGAGTCGGATTTTGATTTTAAGATTTTCAGATAATCCTCGCTTGGGCATTTAAGATAAAGGAGTTTAAAGAGTTCGGTTAATGGAACAAAGGTTGTTGCTTTTTTGAACTCCTCCTTGGAAAATCCTAAGGATACCAAGGATCTCAAGGCTGCATCCCTAACAACGAACACGCTGTCTTTAAGCATAGCCCATAAGCGTTTCTTGTAAGATTTGCATCTCTCACCTACGAGTAAGGCCACCCTCATCCTAACATAGGTGTAATTATGGTTAAAATATTTCGGAAGGATAGGACACACTTCGCTTCCCCCGGATTTTTGTATGGCTCTCATAACCCTTGATATCCATACCCCCTTTTTTTGTCTTTTTAAAACTTTTATCAATATTTTTTCCAATCCTGGAACCTGCACCTCGGATGCCACATATAGGGCGTTTTTTAAAGCGATCGTATCCTTGGATTTTAGAATTTCCTTTAAACCCGATGAGCAATATTCCGGTTTCCGTAGGCACATATCCCTTATAGCCCTCGTTCCCAATCTGTCCTTTTTCCATAAATACTTGGTTATTATGTAATACATTCCTCTCTCCCCGAAAGATAGTATTCCCTCCCTTGCGGAATCAACCATCTCAACATCATAACCCGCCCTCCACTTTTTGGCGGTTTTCCAAAGAGAATCAATGAGTAAAGTGTCTAAGGATAGGAGTATTATCACTCGTTAGGTGGCAAGGGTACGTATCTCCTCTCGGAAAAGTCCTTTCTCAACGGATGTCCAGGAAAACCTTCCCAAAGTAGGATCCTCGTAAGATCAGGATGGCCCGAAAACTTTATACCAAACATATCATAAACCTCCCTTTCCATCCAATTCGCTCCTTTGAATACGGAAGTTATACTTGGAACTTCCTCACCTTCATCAACACCAACCTTGAACCTTATCCTACTTTTATTTTCAACGGAATACAGATGATAAACGACCTCAAACCTCTTATCTACGGGTCTTTTGCGTTTCCATCCCAAGTAATCAACCGCAGTTATGTATATTATAAGATTAAAACCGAGTTCATCCTTGGAAAACCTGATAACATCAACGAGAGCATCCTTATCAACGTATATGCTAAGCTCCCCATTATGAGCTACCTCAGGACCTACCCCATCTCCAAATCTTTCCTTTAATCTTTTGAAAATCTCACTCATAATCTTTACCCTCCGCTTGGTTATACTCACCCGCCTTTATATCCTCTCCTTTGAAAGCCCTGTTTATAAACAGGAACGATTTCTTCAGGCGAGCGTAGAGCCAATTACTGTGCAGACCTGGATACATATCCTTAGGATAACCCAAAGCCCCATCAAACTCAACATACACGAGATTACCACCTAAGCCCTTGGACTTCAACTTATCTTTAAACCTCCTATTGTGCGACAGGAGTGTTAATTCATCCTTCAATCCAACATCTATATAGACCTTCGTGTTTAGGAATTTGGAAGGGAACTCGGTTTCGGCCGAATCTATCAATGTGTAAGGATCATGATAACTCTTCCAAACGCAGAAATCCTCCGTGATATATTCGGCATTCGGCTTCGTCTGTTGCTCAGGTGTCAAACAACTCGCATAAGAACCTGCAGTATCTCTCAGGGGTATCCTAACACCTACGCAAACCTTTATACCGAAGGATGGCTCAAACAAGGTATCCAAGAGTAGATCCCCGTATGTAGAGTCAAGGCCTCCTGGATAGAAACAGTTGGGTATGACCCTCCAATCCATAGGATCAGAATAAGCGACGACCCTCGGCGTGAATGCCGAAGCCAAGCCCACACCCAAGGTTATCCAAGGATGCTCCCTTCCCAAGTAATCCTTTATCCAAACCTTTCTCCCACCTATCTCATCGTAATCTTTTCTGATACTATCTATCACATTTTCGTCCAGTAGCATATCAAAGGAAAGTGGTCCTGAATGTAATGCCACTACACCAAAGAGATCCGCATGTTTTAACCAAAGTTTAGCGGAGCCGTATGAACCCATGGATAAACCCATTATGGCTCTGTGTTGCCTATCACCTATAACGGGGTATTTCCTCTCTATCTGAGGAATCAAACTATCAATTATGTAAGTTTCGTATTTGCCAAAGATGGTGGGTATTAAGGATGTATCATAACTCTGGGTTGAAGGATCATAATAGTATGAGTTAGTATAAAAGGAGCCGCCCGTCAAGCTCCTTCCATCAGGCATGACGACTATCACGGGATCCATCTGACCCGTTGAAATCAGGTAGTCAAGAATTTCATGAACCCCATTGTAATAGACATACGTCCTATAATCTCCACCGAAGCCGTGGAGCATGTATATAATGGGGTACTTTTTGTTGGGATCGTAATCAGGAGGAAGATATACAAGCGCTTTCGGTGTGACTATGCCTAAGGAAGGATCCACATTTATTATGACCTCTTCCAGCCTTCCACGTTTTATAGAGTTCTCCTCCTGCTTGACCTTGCAACCGTATATCAAACTTATACCTGCAACGAGAAAAAAGAACTTTCTCATAACGGGTATTATATTGGAGAAGAATTTTCTATATGGATAGGACCAAAACCCACCATTTATCTTAAAGGGTCGCAGGAAATTCTATTGGCGCTTGCCAATAAATCATTCCGAAGGGATTAATAATGGAATCTTTCATCTTTATAATATCCACTTGGGCCGTTAGCTCAGTAGGTAGAGCACCGGATTTTTAATCCGGGGGTCGCAGGTTCGATTCCTGCACGGCCCACTTTTGATCAAAATATTGGTTGAGGGAGGATCAAGGTTAAAGGGTTCCGTTAAAATAAGCGGAGCTAAAAATTCCGCCTTGGCGCTGATCCCAGTTTCAATAATAACCGACGGAGAACTCATTTTAAATAATGTTCCGAATGTTAAAGATGTTGAGACTATGCTGAATCTACTGGAATTTATGGGTGCAAGCGTATCTTTTGAGAAAAATACGGTTAAAGTTGATTGTAGAAGTATAAAAGAGCCTTTCGCGCCTTATGAATATGTCAGTAAGATGAGAGCATCAATATATGTACTCGGCCCCTTACTTGCCAGGTTTAAAAGGGCTAAGGTAGCCTTGCCAGGGGGTTGCGCTTTTGGGCCTAGGCCTATAAACTTTCATATAGAATCTTTGAGGAAGATGGGAGCAAACATTGATATTAAGCACGGATACATTTACGCCAAAGCCGATAAACTTAAAGGTACATACATATACTTTGAAAGAAAATCGGTTGGAGCAACGATACATATCATGGTAACGGCTACCCTCGCCGAAGGTGAAACTATAATTGATAACGCGGCGATAGAGCCTGAGGTTGTTGATACGGCGAAACTCTTAAAAAAATGTGGTGCGGATATAGAGGGGGAAGGTACGGATAGGGTTATAATAAGAGGTGGCAATCTTTTGGGAGGTTGCGATAATTATAGCGTGATACCTGATCGCATTGAGGGTGCCACTTTTATCATAGCGGGTCTGATAACCGATGGTGATATTAAGGTTGAAGGGGTGAGACCTGAAGATATGTTTTCCGTAATTTCAAAATTGCAGGAATGTGGAGCGGATATGGAGATAGGAAAGGATTATGTGCATGTAAAACCCTCCGGCAGATTAAAAGCTTCGGATGTTGAAACTTCACCGTTTCCGGGTTTTCCAACTGATGTTCAACCTCAATATATGGCGCTTATGAGTGTATCGGAAGGTAAATGCCTGATAAAGGAAGGTATATATCCCGACCGTTTTAAGCATGCTTATGAGCTTATGAGACTCGGAGCAAATATAACGGTCGGGGATGGTTTCGCGGTGATTGAAGGTGTAGAGAAACTTACAGGGGCGCCGGTACATGGTACGGATCTCAGGGCCACCGCGTCCTTGGTTCTCGCGGGACTCGTCGCGGAAGGTAAAACTGAAATAGATGGTTATGAACATATGCTCAGAGGTTATGAGAACTTCACGGAGAAGATATCCTCCTTGGGGGCGAAGGTTGAAGTCTTGAACGAGCGTTCAATTCAACCTTAAAATATTCGCCTATGCTAATACTTCTGGCGTATAACATAACGGGTTATGTGTATAATCAAGAAGGGGAACCTTTGCAGGCTGCCTTGGTGATTTTGCAAAAGGATACTCTGAAATTAGGTGGAACCTACACGGATGAAGATGGATTTTTTAAACTTATGAATGTGGAGCCTGGGAGTTATAGGATCAAAATAAACATCATAGGTTATAAGGAGAAAACCTTGGAAGTTTCCGTAAAGGATAAGGATGTGGATCTGGGTAGGATAGTTATGGAGCAAAAGGCGATAACCGTAAAGGAAGTTGAGGTTGAGGCTGAAGCTCCAAAGATAACATACGAAGGCGAAAAGAAGGTCATAAGGTTTCAAGATGAGATAACCTCAAAAGCGGGAAATGCCTTGGACGCTTTGAGAAACGTGCCGGGAATCACCGTTGATAACAACGACAATGTAATCATAAGAAACACGAGTAAGATAACGCTTTATATAAACGGTAAGCCTACGGTTTTTGAACCTTCCGAAATTTTAAGGCAAATACCGGCATCTTCCGTGGAGAGAATTGAGATAATAACAAACCCGTCGGCCAAATACGAGGCTCGTGGATCCGTAATAATGAACATAGTTATGAAAAAACAGCAAAGGAAAGGATTCTCATCTTCACTTATGGGGAGATTGGGAACATACCAAAATTATGGAGGCAACGGATCCGTAGGCGTAAATACGAGTGCAACGCGATTCATCCTCAGCGCATATTACTTCACATTCACGAGATTTATAGATAACGATGTGAATGTTGAGGGGGCACTAAACTATTCGGCGGAAGGTGAGAGGTTTTATTCCATGAGGCCTTATGGAATAAGGGCGAGCTTGGAGCATAATATAACGGATAACGATATAATCTCCTTTGAAGGGAATTTGGGATTTTGGAAATTCATGATGGGATGGTCTCTACTCTATCCGAATTACTCATCCAATATGGATGTTAGCATAGGAGGATTCAACGGATCCTTGTCCGCAGGATATACGAAGAAATTTCTGGATGCTCATGAAATAAGCTTACTGGCGTTTTATGCTACAAGAAGCGGTGATGAGATTACGGAGAGTTTCAGTAGGGATGCCAACGATAATACCTTGGGTGGTTTTAAAAGGGAATCATCTGGACCTTTTAGTAGAGGTAGGTTTAAGGTGGATTACACTTATAAGATCTCAAAGGATAGGAAGTTTGAAATCGGGTATAACGGAGACATAGAGCGATCCTATGAAGATATGAAATTCTACGATTACATATCCGGAGATTTCTCCTTGGATACATCCTCCAAGTACGACTATTCGGAAATCATCCATGCGGCGTACCTATCTTATGGAAATAGACTCGGGAATTTTACCTATAACTTGGGAATAAGGGGGGAATACAACGAGAGGATCATTAAGGATGAGAACAACACATATACTTACAAAATCTTCGCACCCTTCCCGACTCTGCATATATCCTACAACTTAAATGTGTCAAATCAGATCATGTTAAGCTACTCACGGAGAGTGTGGTATCCCCGTAGATGGATGCTGAATCCCTTCATAAGGAAGATAGATGCCATAAACTATCAGAAAGGGAATCCCGAATTGGAGCCTGAATTTTCACATTCGTTTGAGATGGGTTATCAAAGGGTAATTAAACTCGGAAATATAGGTATAGAAGGTTTTTACAAGAGGAGCGATAAAGGGATAGATTTCTATCCAAAGTACGATAGATCCGTAGGGGCTATGGTTTATACTTGGAGGAATGTGGGATATGAGACATCCTATGGGGTTGAGACTTATACCACATTGAAACCCTGGAAATTACTCTCCCTGAACCTTTCGGTTAATATTTATAAACATACCGTGTATGCCGATAGCGTATCAAGCAGCTTTACTTATGATTTTAAAGGTAGCATAAATCTGGGATATGGACCGATAGGTTTGCAGCTTACAGGTAGATACAATTCTCCAAAAGCGAGCGCCAATGGTAAGACTTCCGAAAGTTATTCCTTAGATATAGGATTGAGGTTGCCTTTAAGCAGAAACATATTTTTCATATTCCAGTTTGAAAATCTGTTAAGGACGGATACAAGAAGGATATACATTGAGGATGAGGGTTTCAGAATGATCTCAACCGTCTCACCCAAGTGGCCTTCAATATCGGCTATGCTTATGTTTGATTATAACAACTTCTATAAGATGCGAAAGAGGAAGAGAGAAAGCGAGGATCTACGGGAAGATGTTCCCATGTTTTGAGGTTCAACGATGAACGATAATCTGAGAATCTTAAAGGATGCGTTAGTTTATTTCATAAAGGAGGAGATTACGAAGGCGGGATTTAAGAAGGGTGTGATCGGAGTGTCAGGAGGGGTTGATTCCTCCGTGGTTTTGTACCTTATGGTTGAATCTCTCGGCAGGGAGAACGTGCATCCTATGATTCTACCTTATGAGCTCTCCTCCAAGGAATCCGTTGATGATGCCATTATGGTATGTGAAACCTTGGGAGTCAAACCGGAAATCTTGGATATAACACCCCTTGCAAAACCGATAATAGAGACTTTGAAAATTAAAGATAAGGTGAGGATTGGGAATGTTCTTGCGAGAGTCAGAATGATAGTGCTTTACGATAAAAGCGCTGAGGTAGGGGGTTTGGTCATAGGAACATCAAACAAGACCGAGATTTTACTCGGATACGGAACCCTTTACGGGGATCTCGCGCATGCTATAAATCCCTTGGGGGATCTTTACAAGACTCAGGTTTGGGAATTAGCGAGGTACTTAGGGGTGCCGGATAAGATAGTTAATAAGAAGCCCACAGCGGATCTCTGGCCTGGTCAGACGGATGAAGGGGAAATAGGTTTATCCTATTACGAGGCGGATAGAATCCTCATGGAAATCTTGGAAAATCTGAAAAGACCGGAGGAACTCTATGACACCTTTGGAAAGGAGAAGGTTGATAGAATCTTTTACCTTTTAAGGAAGAATCAGTTTAAAAGAAAGCCTCCGATAATAGCGAAGGTTTCCTCTGTAAGTATAAACTATGAGTTCATAGCACCTAGGGACTGGCACCTGTGAGTAGGATAATCGTAGCCCCCAATAGCATAATCAGGATTCCCAAGAAGTTGGGTTTTTCTTTAAATATCAGGTATCCCATAACGGAGCTAAACATAATACTCAGCCTCTTTATGCTTATCACATAAGGGACATATATAAGGGATATGGCTATCATCTGAAAAAGCGCGCTAAGGGAATCCGCCACAGATACAAAAATCATACTCCTCTTAAAAGTGGGAGTTTTATTCTTTAAAAGGAGCATTGTCCCACCCATAAAACCGATACCAAAACTCATAAGGAATGTCCATACCAACGGGGATGACATGAGAACCCCGCATTTATCCAAGTTGGCGGTTATACTCCATATAAAAGATACGAGTAGCATATACCTCGTTCCCTTTTCATAAACCAAGGACTTAAAAGGCTCAAACACCCCCTCCTTTACCTTGGATATGTTTAATATGTATGAACCCACAACGACCATGAGTATTCCGATAATACCTACGGTGGATACCTTTTCCCTTAGCATAACCCTGGATGTAAGTATGAGAAAAACCGGACTGAAAGATAACATAGGTAAGCATAACGACAATGGGGATACACTTATGCTTTTGAAGTAAAGCCAAAGACTTATGATATTCAAGACGAGATCGGAGATATAAACCATAAGAAAATAGGGAGTAAGAGAGAGCTTCCAACCTAAAATTGCGAAAGGTAGTAAGATTATGGAGGAGATGAGTTTAAATATAACGACAAATACAAAGGGTTCAATGTGGGAAACTATGCGCTTACTTAGAACATCCTTTGAGGTTTCAAGAAGTGCTACGAGTAAGGAGAGGATATAGCCTAATATGACGGTGTAGTATAAAGGTGAAGAGGATTCATCTGATTATTAACTTCCGTATGTGGTATTTTCCTACGCAGAAGTAGATGCCCCTTTTGGAAGGCACAACCCTCCTTCCCGATATATCATAATAAAACTCACACTCAGAACTCTCAACACCCCTACGCTCATAAACCTCAGCGGGCAACGAAAACCTGAATATGTGTATCCCATTCCTCCTAAACTTCCCAAACACATTCCCTCCCCTCACCTTAACATCCTCCCCCCTAAGATTCGTCATATAATCGTAATAACCTGCAACGCTCAAATCCCTTATGTTATAAACCTTTATATAACCACCAGAACCGCTTATCGCAAAAAGATATTCATTCACCCTATCCATATAACCACCGGATATGCTCCCTACGGGCGCACTCAGATCACCAACCCTAAGCACCCTTATCACATCCACTCCATCGCTCGCAAATGCCAATGTGTCGTATATCAATACATCCAAAGGCATAAATGTTAAACTGTCCAAAAGCAAAGGACTCGTAGCATCACTTATATCGTAAAGATATTTGCCACTCATCATAAGATTTCCATACACACTCACACGACCACCAGAAGTATATGTTGAAACTATGTAAGGTGATGTGGGATCCGAAACAGATATTATATATCCCGTATATGTTGAGTCCGA
>WGFI01000011.1 GCA_015492295.1 Caldifarciminota bacterium | reverse complement strand
GATCAGGGCATACTGTGTTCAAGGCTCGGCGCATGACTGGCCGAACGCAATAATAGAGGATTTCACGCCGGGGTATTATGTTGTGGTTGGGATAACCGCTTCCTACGGTTCGGGTGGATACGATGCTTTTATGATGAAGATAGACACGCTCGGAAATATAATTTGGTTTAAGACCTATGGAGGAGCGGATTACGATGAGTTCCTTGATGTTGTTAAAACCCCTGACTTGGGTTATATGATAGTGGGAAGGACAAAGTCTTTCACGGGAAATTGGGAGTTATGGATAGTTAAGACTGATACATCGGGAAACACTTGTAGCTTATGCTCTCCGAGAACTTACACCCCTTCAAAGTACCCTGTAAGTCTTTCCATAACATCGGGATACACACCCATAAGTTTCACATACGCAACCCTCAGCACATTGGACACCGTGACATTCAACCTAACAACATCGCAGAGTTGCGCTCCTGTCGGTGGAGACGATGAACTCGGTATATCCGAAGAGGTCTGTTTCGCCAATTTCAAAGTGGTTTCAAATGGCATACTTATTAAAGGTGATGGAAGTTATAAAATATATACGGCATCGGGAAAGCTGATAAAGTATGGAAAGGTTCAAGGTCGGACATTCGTAAAACTACCTCGTGGAATATACTTCTTGAAACTCAACGGTTATCCGTATAAGGTGCATATCCTTCCTTAAAACACTTTTCAATTGTAAAATTCCCGCTTATGCAGAAAGACTACGATCCAAAAAATATTGAACCGAAATGGCAAAGACTCTGGAAGGATATAAATCTTTATAAGGCACCCGAAAGACCTAAGAGGAAATTCTATGTTCTTGAAATGTTTCCTTATCCTTCTGGTAAGGATTTACACATGGGACACTTGAAGAATTATGCCATAGGTGATGCTGTCGCTCGTATAAAGATGATGCAAGGATACGATGTGTTGCACCCTATGGGTTGGGATTCCTTCGGACTTCCGGCCGAAAACGCGGCTATACAATGGGGGATACATCCGAAAGAATGGACGGAGGAAAATATAAAAGGGTTCAAATCGCAACTTGAAAGGTTGGGAATATCATACGATTGGGATAGAGAGTTGGCAACATCCTCATCTGAATATTACAAATGGACGCAGAAGCTGTTTCTTATACTATACAAGAGAGGTCTCGCTTATAGGAAGGGGGCATGGGTGAATTGGTGTCCGAGCTGTAAAACGGTTCTGGCCAATGAGCAGGTAATTGATGGAAAGTGTGAAAGGTGCAAGAGTAAAGTTGAGAAGAGAAAGCTGATTCAATGGTTCTTTAAAATAACCGATTATGCCGAAAGACTGTTAAAGGATCTTGATAAACTTAGGGGGCACTGGCCCGAGCATGTTATAAAGCAGCAGGAGAATTGGATAGGTAAGAGTGTAGGCGTTGAAATCGTTTTTAAGGTGGGAGATATACCTTTGAAGGTTTTCACAACAAGGGCCGACACCCTTTTTGGGGTAACCTTCATAAGCGTAGCACCTGATAGCGAAATCGTTGAAGATATATTGAAGAATGTCGGTCCTGAGACTAGAGAGAAAATCATAGATTATATCAACGAATCCTTGATAAAATCTCCTGAGGAGAGGGAGAAAGGGAAAACGGGAGTATTTACAGGTCTGTATGCCAAGCATCCATTTACGGATGAGGAGGTACCCGTATATGTTGCGGATTATGTACTGGGCGAGTATGGAACGGGTGTGGTTATGGGCGTTCCGGCTCATGATCAGAGGGATTTTGAATTTGCTACGAGATACAATTTACCGATAAAAATCGTAGTCTTCCCCGAAAAAAACGAGGGGAAAGATTTTGAGGAGTTCATAGATGCCATGTGTGAAGAGACGGAATCGGAGGATTATTCGTTTGAGTATAAAGGAAAGAGATATGTATTTAAACCTAAGAGGGCTTACGAGAAGAAGGGTATATTGAAAAATTCGTTAAAATTCACGGGTTTGAGCTCCGATGAGGCTATAAAAAGGATAGCGGAAGAATTGGAATCCAAGAACCTTGGGGGAAGGAAGACGGCGTATCGTATAAGGGATTGGTTGGTTTCAAGACAGAGGTATTGGGGCGCCCCCATACCTATAATACACTGTCCGAAGTGCGGTGAGGTGCCGGTACCGGAAAAAGATTTACCCATAATTCTCCCCCATACGGAGAATTTCTTACCAAAAGGCAGATCACCGCTTGAAGATATTGAAGATTTCATAAATACCAAGTGTCCCAAATGTGGTTCGGATGCCAAAAGGGATCCGGACACTATGGATACATTCGTTGATTCCTCATGGTACTTCCTAAGATTTACGGATCCTAAGAATGATGAGGACATATTTGATCCCGAAAAGGCGAACCTCTGGATGCCCGTTGATCAGTACATAGGTGGGGCGGAGCATGCTACGAAACACTTAATATACGCCAGATTCATAACTAAGGTGCTTTACGATGAGGGTATGCTTGAATACGATGAACCTTTCGCCAATTTATTTACTCAGGGTTTGGTACTCAAAAAATTCTGGTGGTCTCCCGTTCATTTAAAGAGCTTTCCCAATCCGGAGGATGTGGAGTACAAAGATGGAAAACCTTACCTTAAAAAGGATGGAACGCCTTTGGAGGAGAGAGTGGAGATGATGTCCAAATCAAGAGGAAACATAGTCCCCTTAGGTCCATTCGTTGATAGGTACGGTGCGGATACCGCGAGGGTGGCCATACTGTTCGCCGCTCCACCCGATATGGACTTTGAATGGACCGATGCGACATCAACCGCCGCGATAAGGTTCCTCAATAGGGTTTGGAGGGTGTTTTATGAGCTTCACGAGGAAGGTATAAGACCCGTTCGGGTCATAGATCATCAAAATCTCAAAGGCGAGGATAAAGAGTTCGTTTTAAAATTCAACGATTTAATAGATGGTATAATGAAGGATTACGACAAATTTAAGTTCAATACGGCGATAGCGAAGCTCATGGAGGGACTAAACGAGGTTGATAAGTATAAGCTTTCAAAGGAGGTTCTCGGTTGGTTCGTTGATAACTTCATAAGGCTACTGGCTCCAATCGCTCCACATCTATCGGAGGAATTGTTCCACGAATTTTCTATGGATGAGATGTACGGTAAGAAAAGCGTTTTCCAAACACCACTGCCCCAACCATTGAAAGGATTGAAAAAGGAGAGTGTTGAGATAGGAGTGCAAATAAACGGAAGGTTTAGGGGTAGGATCACGGTTCCTTTCAATGCTTCGGAGGATAAGGTTTTGGAGGTTGTTAAAGGTGATGAAAGATTGAGAAGATACATATCCAAAGGGATAAAAAAAGTCATCTATGTACCCAACAAGATCATCAACATCATAACAGTGTAGGGAATCTACCTAATCAGGATCTTACCTCTTTCGTACCCTTTGGAATGTCTCAGCTCATAGAAATATACTCCTTTCCTATTCGGTTTCCACCTTAGAGCTCCCTTAACTTCCGATCGGAAAACCATCCTACCTCCCAAATCGTATATCCTTATATAACCCTGTCCATCTAAATGAGCGTACAATTCGTCATCCTTTACAAAGATACGGAGATCCTTTGAATCAATCTTTATCTCAGAAACATAGGTTAAGGTCGTGTCATATCGGAGTATATAGAGGTATCCGTTCATGTTCCCGGCATATACATATCCCCCATCGGTATATGGATAAACGCCCCAGCAACCGCTGTAATCGGGATCATCGCTGGCAGTATATGTATCATAATGTGCAACCTCCGTTGGATTTGTGGGATCGCTTATATCAACGACGGCGACACCGTATGTATAATGCGATATAAATACCTTATCTCCCATTATTAAGGCGTTATGCGCGAGGAAATTCCCCCCTAAGTACTCACCAAGAAGTGTTATGTTGCTGAGATCTGATATATCCCAAACCTTTATGGTCTTATATGCTTCTTCTTCGGTGGTTACCGCTATCGTTCCGCTCTCATTGACCCATATATTGTGCGAATAACCGGAAGCGGGTATGTACTTCCTCGTTATGAAGGTGGGATTGCTCTTATCCGTCAAATCCCAGACCGAAAATGATCCCATGTATCCTTCGGAGACGAACACCGTATCGTTTCTCACATAAATATCATGCGCTTCACCCGTGGGAATATAGGGATACTCAACGGGATTTTCCGGATCATTTATATCTATAACTCTAACTCCTGACATATCTTGCTTAACCGCATATAGAAATCCAGAAACTGTATCTATGTAGATATTGTGCGAAGTTGTATCTCCCCCATATATGTACGATTTCACATATCTCACGCTATCCGGTAAGGTGCTCAGGTCTATGATCATTATTCCCTCCCTCGGCCCTGTACATTCGGAAACGGCGTAGAGGTAGTTGCGATAAGTCTTAAAATCTCTCCATAAACAGGTTGCGGCTCTTACCGTATCGGCCAAGCTCAGGGTATTCACATTCACTATTGCTATACCCCAGCTGACTCCGTATATGGCGTACTGCGTACCGTCGCTCGCTTTATACCCCCATACATCGGAACCATAAGAACCGAATCTCCATCTTTGAACCAGAGTTAGTGTATCCGCATATATGGGGGATACGGTGAGAAGAGATATTAAACCTATCTTTCTCATGATACCAAATATTTTAAGGGGGAATTCAGAATCACTTCAAATACATCATTTTGCCCCTAAATACACCATCTTCACGCTTTACTTCATAAAAATATACTCCTCGCTTTTTGGGTTTCCATACAAACTTTCCTTTTATCTTGGTGGAAAATATTTTCCTACCTGAGGCGTCATATATATTTACCGTTGAGGGTTTTTCCAAGTTTAAACCTATATTTTCAACTTCTCTGGCGTTCAAAGGGATACTATCGTATTTGAGTATATAAAGATACCCATCCATACCACTCGCATATACATATCCACCGTCTGTAAAAGGATAAACACCCCAACAGGGATCATAAGTATCGTAATGGGCAACTTCAAGGGGATTCATAGGGTCGCTTATATCAAGAACAACGACCCCATAACCATAATGAGATATGAAGGCTTTATCACCGAAAATGTAAGCATTATGGGCCAAAGAGTTGGCTCCTAAGTACTCTCCGAGTAGGATTATATTGTTCAAATCTGAAATATCCCAGATTTTAACCGTTCTATACACATCTTCCTCGGTTGTTATGGCCAGAGTTCTATCATCATTCACCCATATGTTATGCACCAACCAACCGCCCGGTATATCCTTTCTAACTATCAATGTGGGATTACTTTTATCGGTTATGTCCCATATTGAGAAGCTGTTAGTTCCTTCCGCCACATATACGGTATCGTTTCTTGCGTATATATCATGTACGGATGTGGGTATAGGTGTATATGCAACGGGATTTTCGGGATCACTTATATCCATAACTTTTATATTACCATTAGCAGCCAGCAGTGTCGCAGTTGCTGTATCTATATAGATATTATGAAAGTGCCCTCCTTGATCGGTGTATGATTTCACATACCTGACACTATCCGGCAGGGGACTCAGGTCTATGATCAATATGCCTATTCCTGGATTGTCCCAGCAGTCTTCAACGGCGTACAGGTAATTGCGGTAGGTTTTGAAATCCCTCCATAGGCAGGAATCTAATTGTATGGTATCCGCTACGCTCAAAGTATTCACATTCACTATTGCTATACCCCAGCTGACTCCGTATATGGCGTACTGGGTACCGTCGCTCGCTTTATACCCCCATACATCGGAACCATAGGAGCCGAATCTCCATTCCCGGATCAATCTCAATTCATCCGCGTACAGCGGGGACAAAATCAGCAGAAGGATCATCGTATTCTTTATCATAACGATATTTTAAGGGGGAAAAGTTTTACACCTTTATAATACCCTTTGCTTTACTTTACTCGTCGGTGTTAAAATGAAATCTCTGGGAAACAAAAGAAGGACATACGGGGAGCATTTGACTTCTATCGGTATATTTAAGAAGTTCATTTTGCCTGAGATAGAAAGAGAGATTTACAATTATCGTTGGGTGGATCTCTTTTGTGGTGAAGGTAATCTTATTTTGCCGATATTGGAGTTAGTTCCCGAAGGTAAGAGAATTGAATTTTTTAAAAAACATATTTTCCTTTTTGATATTCAAAAGGAGTTGGTGGAAAAGTCAATTTTAAATGCCCTTAAATACGGAATCCCTAAGGAAATAGCCCAAAGAAATATCATCCAAAGGGACACCCTTAAAAATTACCCCACTTTTATTTTGGATAGCGATCTGCCGGTGTATCACATCACTAATCCACCTTATCTTTATATAGGCTATATTGTAAAACATAAGGAGACGAGAAAGCATTTAGAGTACTTCCAAGGACCAAACGAAGGATACCAGGATTTATATCAATTGGCTTTGATAAATGATCTACGCAACGGCATCAAAAAGATGGTTTATATTATACCCTCTAATTTTCTTTTCGGATTTTCAGTATCAAACAAAATTAGAGATGATTTTCTCCGGTACAGATAACCGACTTTCATAGTCCTTAATCTACCTTGTGGAATTTAAACAGAATTTGAAAGTTGTATAGCGCGAGTTGCTGGTTGAAAATAGAATAAACGGGCGAGAGAGATAATAGATATAGATAAGGAAAAACAATAGTTGAAGAGTTTGCGACGATGTATTTGAGTGTTTTAAAGTATTTAGGCAACTCATATCGTTAATACGTTTTTTTCTTTGCAAACATTTCTTTCAAAGGCTAACTTATGAAGGCCTTGTCTTCTATGATAAAGTGCGGCCTCTTTATTGTATCCGCTCTTATCCATCCTATTGTCCCCTTCCACCTATGTATCCTCCTTATCAGCCTTAGAATATACCCCCACCGTAAAGTAAAACAATTCCCCTCACCGAGGGTACCCTTTAAATAACATGCTCGCGTTTATAATAAATCCTTTCACACTCGATAAGCTTTCAACCTTATAATATTAAGGTTTGAAAGAAATTTCAAAGGGTCTATTGAGCATAGTGTTGTCATTATTCGTTTTCTTACCATTTTTGGTTTTAATCATATCCTCATTGCTGGCCCTCGCAAAGGGTAATATAAATTTCACCTTGGTGTTCATAATCTTACTTTTGACATACGCAGGAATATATTTACATGCTAGGATAACCGCGCCTAAGCATATGATAGAGGTAATCAAATTTGCAAAGGACAATATACCTATGAAACCCTCCGTATTGATTTACTATTACGATTTAGATAAATTGATAAATGAAGTGCGCCAGACTTTTATAACAACCCCTTTGCAAATCAACAGAGCTGTGAATGAACTATATCAGAAAATTATAGAAGAAACGGAAGAAATATATAATTTCGTTAAAGATTTCAGTGTAAGTATCAGCCAGATTTCAACCTCAATATCCGAGATTTCAAAAGCATTTGAGGAAGCCGTTTTTGGGAATTTAAGAGAACTTCAAGATATATCTAGGCGAAACGAAGAGGGTATTAACAAAGGTTTGAAGAGCCTTGAAGAGAACATAGGTGTATTCGGTGCGGTTGAATCATCATTTGGAGAATTTTTAAATGAACTTGAAAGTATAAACGCCAGGTTCAAAAATCTCTTTAATATAACCGAAGAATTGGAAAGTATAGGTCGTATAATGACCGTCCTATCCTATACGGCTTCCCTTGAAGCTACAAAATACAGCAAGGTTAAAGGTATATCCAACCTGTCCAATGAAATCAGAAATTTGGCTAATATGTCCCGTGAAAACGTATCAACGGTGATAAATAACTTGCGTAAGCTTCAGAATTTTATATCAAACAATATAAAAAATGCTTATGATTTCAGCAGTGAGGTGAATATCATAGCGCGGAGGGCTGAAGGTATAAAGGATAGTTTCAATGTGATTTCCCAGTCTATAAGGAAATTCAACGAAAAGGCGGATGCTATAAGTAGGACCATAGAGGAGGCCTCATCATCAATAACGGAAATAAACATAGCAATACAGGAGATGAACGAGTCCTTGCAGGATATATATAACAACATAGAATACTTCCACAAGACTTTAAAGGATCTAAATGTGGAAATGGAAAAGTTCGTTAAATATTACTCCCAAGGAGACAGACTTGAAAGGATAAATATGCTGACTTTGAGTTTGATGATTTATGCCTTTGTGCGTACAGGATTTCCCGTTGTACTTCTCATTATAGGTTTTATCTTCTGGTTTGATAGGGAGTATCTTCTCTCATTACTGATGTTTATCGGTTCCATTGCAGATATAATAGATCTACTACTTATAAGATTTTCCGCTCCGAGTTTCGTAGTTAATGCTATAAAGGGAGAGAGTGAGATAGCAAATATCGTATCGTTTTATGTACCATTTGATGACGCTGTAAGCTATGCAAGACAAGAATTCCTCCACAAACCTCGTAATATGATAGAAACTATTTCGTTGGTTTCCGCCTCATTACACGGGAAATTAAGTGAAATATCATCTTCCATAAGGCAGTTTGTAATACAGATCTCTCAAATGGCCTCTTCAACTGCCGAAATATCCAAAGCCTTTGAAGATATACTCCTTCCAAGCGTTGATGAATTAAAGTCCTCTGCTTCGCAATCTTTGGAAAATGCCAACAAAGGTTACGACTATGTAAGCGATAATATAAGGAGCTTTGAAGGAACGCTGAACAACATAAAGAATATAATTGAAAACCTACGAAGCGTATCGGAACACTCCGAGAGTTTAAAAAATTCTTCCGAAAATGTGATAAACATTTTGCAAAAGATAAAGATACTCTCCATAAATGCCACGGTTGAAACCTACAAAATTCAGGAAAGAACATCCTTTGAAGTTATATCTAAGGAGATCAAATTGCTTTCGGATAAAAGTGGAACCATCATAGGATCCATGGTTGATGAGATAAACAGAATCAGAACGAGTATGGAAAAATTTACGAGGAGTTTGGTGGAATGGACGGATACAATATCCGAAGCATCCGCAAGGGCAAAGGATATATATACGATATTTAGCGATATGAAGGTCGGGGCCAAGGATATATACGATCTCATTGACCGCGTATCCCAAGCTATATACGAATCTTCCAGCGCAATAACTGAAACGGCTTCAACTCTTGAACACTTGGATACTTCCGTGCAAAACATGGCTGAGAAGTTGAATGACCTGGAAAATAGCATTAAGGAATTTTCGGGAAGATTAAGGATATCTGAGAACCGCGAGACGCGTGAGGAGATCTCCGAAATATCCTTAAAGGAGGTTTGGGCATGAGGGAAGAACTGAAAAATTTAAAGGAGACCGTTGAGGATCTTATAATACTTTCCATCAACGCTGAAATGGAGGAGTACGAACCTATGAGGGTGTTGGCCTCGGAAGTCAGAAATTTAGCCGAGAGAATGAAAAGGATTATTTCGGAAATGGAGGAAAAATATGGCAAAGGTGATGATAGTAGATGATGCCAAGTTTATGAGGGCACTTATTAAAAAAGCCCTTGAAGACGCGGGATTTGAAGTTGTGGGTGAAGCGGATACGGGGGAAAGTGCCATAAGGATCTTCAAAGAGGTAAAACCGGATATTGTGACTTTGGACATAGTTATGCCCGATAAAAGTGGTATAGATGTCCTGAAAGAGATATTAAGTATATCTCCGAATACCAAGGTGATAATGATTTCCGCAATGGGACAGACCGATATGATATCCGAGGCCCTGAGTATAGGAGCGAAAGATTATGTAGTAAAACCTTTCCAACCGCAGACATTGGTTGATGTGATAAAGAGGGTTTTGGAACAATGAGGATAAGCGAGGATCAAATTGATGCACTTAAAGAAACTTTAAACATATCTGCTGGACAGAGTGCAACCGCTTTGTCAAACCTCTTAGGATGCATGGTATATATGAACGTGCCGGAGATAAAGATAATGGATATAGATAAACTCAAGGACTTCCTCAGCGAGGAAACCCGGAGTTATATAAGTTTTTTCAGCAGTTTTGAGAAAAACTTCACAGGTAAAATACTGGTATCCTATGAAGAAGATCAAAAGATAAAATTCGTGAATATGATTCTCAAAAAATTCAATCTTGAACTTGACGAAGAAAACGTTCTTGTTGAAGTTTCAAATATAGTTTTTGGATCTTTTGTAGCGGGCATATCCAACTTCATAGGTCTAACCATAACCTTCTCACCCCCCGAAATACTTAACAGTTTTGATAATATACTGAACATAGGAAACTCGGTGGCTTTGGTTGGGGAGATAGTTCTCAGACCGGAGATAAACGGTGAAATCAGGGCTAAGATTCTGCTCATACCTTCCAACGAATCCGTGGTGTTGTTGCTTGATAAGCTGAGGAAGATGACGGAATGAAAGGATTAAAAAGGCTCAAAGAGGTTCTTCCGCAGGATCCTCGAACCTTGAATAACCTCGGTGTGGTTTATTATCATCATGGTATGTACGAAGATGCGCTTAAAATGTTTAAGTTGGCGTGGTATAAAAGCGGATATAAACTTGAAGTTGCAAAGAATAACCTTGAAACCTTGGCGGAGAAGCTGAATATAGATCCAGCTGAAATAAAGGTTGAGCAGGATAATAGGGAGGAGAATCTGAGGAACATAGAAACGCTAATAATCATGGGAAAGGAGGAGGAAGCGGATAGGTTGTTGAGAGAGTTCTTAGAAAAGAATCCCAATGCGGTAGAGGCTCTGAAAATGGCAGCGGTTATATCCAAGAAGCTCGGAAAGTATGAGGATGCCGTTGAGTACTCCAACCGCATACTGAGTATATCTCCTGATGATGTTGAAATTCGCAAACTCTTGGCAGAATCCTACTATAACCTTGGTAAGTTGGAAGAGGCTTTGAAGATACTTAATGAACTCGTTAGTAAAACCGAAGATAGCGAGGCATATTTCCTTATGTCGTTCGTATATGGTGAGATGGGGGATTATGAGAAAGCTGAGTGGGCTATGAGCAAAGCTTACGAGATAAATCCAAATCTGATGGACACCGAAGGGATATTGAGCTTGTACATATCTACTCCTAAGAGTAAGGTGCCAACTAAAACTTCCGGTGAAAGCTCCGTCGTTCTCGCAAAGGCTTACCTAAACAAAGGGTTGATTGATGAGGCTATGAGGGAGGTTAGGAAGGTTAAAATTCAAAACTTGTCTCTAAAATCCCGCAGGGAATACGATTTTATAAGGTCTGCCCTCAGTATAATAAAAGGAAACTACGATGATGCGATAAGAATATGCGAACCTTACAGGAATTCAATAAAATTGGATAGGGGTATGCTGAAATTGGGGGCGGTAGCGTTCTTTCAGAAGGGTGATGTGAATTCCGCCGTTGAATACCTTAAAATAGCATACCGTGATAGTATAGACGATTTCCTATGGCTGATATACCAACTTAAAAGGAGATCGGTTGAAATTCCCGAGCCTCAAAGAACATTCTCTCATCTGTTCAACCTATCGGTGTTCCTGCTGAATGAAGGTAAGTTCAATAAAGTTTTGGAGATCTTAGATGACAACAGGCCATTTTCCAGAATACTCAAAGCGAGGGCTTATATGGCTTTACGAAGATATGAGGAAGCCTTGAAAGAGGTTGAAGGTGTATCCCTTTTTGATGCTATGTTGATAAAAGCTTACATACTTTATAAGATGAGGAGATACGACGAGATGCTTGAATTTACCGAAAATCTTAGGTTTGATCCGAAAGACTTACGAACGGAAACCTTCTTGGTGGATATACCCGATCTCAACTTCCCCCTGCCTATAAATGTCGAGTTTCCCTATGAAAGATATTACGGATCAAACATAAATGGCGTTGAAAGGGCCATAAATTATGGAAATATAAAAGCCGCCTTGAAGGTTTTGAACCTCAGTTTGAGATTCAGTAAAACTCCCAAACATTTAAAGTATTTAGGAATAGTATCAGCGATCTTGGGTAAGACCAGCATAAGCGAGTACTTCTTTGAGAACCTTTATAAGAGGCGCTTACTTGATGCCGAATCCTTAGAAATCTTGGGGGTTATAAATGAAAGGAAAGGTAGGTTGAGTGTGGCGCTATCCTTATTTAACGAATCCTTGAAGAAGGGAAACAAGTACAGTTTGATAAATATACTCAGGGTGTTGGTAAAAACGCACTTATACGAATTGGCTTATAAGTTCTACACCAACAATACCGAACACTTGGAAGGCAATGTTGATGCCTTGTTCTGGTTAGGGGAGGTCATGCTCGGTATGGAGAATTTCTCCGAGGCTGAAAGCATAGGAAGGAGATTGATAGAAATGGGGGATAATAGGGGTTATTTACTCGTTGGGGAGTCGCTATTTAAGAAGGAGAATTACAAGGACGCGTTGGAGAACCTTATGAAGGTAAAATCGGGGTACGCAAAGCAAAAATCCCACTTCATAATGGGAAATATATACGCCATAATGGGGAACTACGAAGAAGCAACCATACATTGGGAAATGGCCTCAGAGATGCACTTTGATAAGAACATATCAACGCGAGCCGGTATGAATTTACAGGATTTAAAGAAGTTTTTCCTTAATTTGAAGAAATGAAAGGGCAACTCAGCGGAACTTCCATCCTTGACATATTGCAGATGCTTTCCTTTGGAAACAGGGAAGGTGTTTTGAATATCAGGAGAACGGGGGATCTTCTGAGCATAAATGAAGAAGCAAAGATATATATAAAGGGAGACAAAATTTGTTTTGTAAGTATTGAAGGAACGAAGACCTTGTTGGAGTTGGCGAAGCAGAGAGTCAAAGAACCTTTGAATATAGAAGAAGAGGAGGAAGTATTGAAATTACTCCTTGATAAGGATATGCTGAACATAGTTTCCGATATTATAAAGGACAGGATAATGGTTATACTAACCTGGGAGAACGGTATATACGAGTTTGTTGAAACTGAGGTGGATTTACCCGGAATATATCCCATATCATCCTTACTGTTGAACATAGTCAGTTCAATAGATGAGAGGGGTCTCGTCCAAGATGTTTCACCTTTTTCAGTGGCAGTAATAGATCCTAAGAATAGGGTTTATGAAGGCCTTTCCGTTGATGAATGGAAGGTCCTGTGCTGGATAGATGGTAAGAGGAATGTCCTTGAAATATCCGAAATATCTTCCTTGGACTATAACAGATGCGTATATGCCATAAAGAGCTTGGAGAAAAAGGGCATAATAAGCTTAACCCAGCCCGTGAATGTTCCCGACAAGAGGAAACTCAAAGAGGAGATAATAAACCTTTACAAGTCAGGCAGATACGACGATGTTCTTGATAAAATAGATCACATAATAGCGATCATGCCCGATGATGTTGAGCTGTACCTGATAAAGGCTGAATCTCTTTATAAACTTGAAAGGTACGATGATGTTGTGAAGGTTCTAAGTAATATCAAGGATAAAACTCCTGAAATGTTGAAACTTATAGGGTACGCATTGGCGGGGTCGGGGAGGTTCAAAGAGGCTATAAAGGTTCTTGAAAGTATCAATGAAACGGTACTTACGGAGGTTTTGAGGATATTGATGGATACGCTTACGAGAAGAGAGGAGATAATATGAGAGCTTTGATATTAAGCGGGGGTTCAACCAGAGGACCTTTGCAGGTAGGAGCGTTGAGGGCTCTCCTTGAAGAAGGTTTTAAGTTTGACATGATTGTCGGAGTATCCATAGGATCCCTAAACGGTATAATGTTCGCCTACAAACCGACCATGGAGAGCATAGAGAGATTGGAGGAGATATGGTTATCGGTCAAGAAAGAGGATATATTTCCAGAGGGTAGGGTGAAGGCTATATTCAGACTCATAACCAACAAGAAGAGCCTGTTTTCAAACGATGCATTTTACAAGTTCATACTTAAAACCGTACCCGTTATGACATTCTCGGAGTTATCCTTGCAGATGTTTATTCCTGCGGTCAATATAAAGAACCGTAGGGTGTATGTCTTTGGGGATGATCCTTACGATTCCGTTCCGGATGCCCTAATGGCATCATCCGCATTGCCACCTTACTTCCCACCTTGGAAATACAAAGGTATGTATCTAATAGATGGGGGCTTTTATAGCAATCTTCCTTATGATATAGCGATAGGTAAAGGTGCGAAGGAAATCGTGGCATTGCATATAGTAGGTGGTAGATCATTTGATGACGAGATATATAACATGTATGGAGTTTTGGCTCAGGCTATCGGAGTTCTACTTGAAGCGAGGATAAGGGAGCAGGAAAATATTGTGAGAAAGAAGAAAGTAAAGGTTATTTATATACCCCTTGATCCACCGTTTGATGTATCAATATTTGATTTTAGCAAGACCAAGGAGTTAATAAACTCGGGTTATGTTCAAGCCAAGAAGAAACTCTCCGAAATTACAACTCATGAAACCCTCACCCAAAAGTTCAAAAATATTTTAAAGAGAATACCCTATCTGAATAAGATTGCGGCTTCCAAATAGTCCCAAGAATGTATAAGAGTATGCGAAGTTGAACCTCCGTATGTTTATATTACCGTAAAGCGATAAACCGCTTAGAAAATCCAAACCGTATCCACCGTTTAATTGTCTATACCTGCTGTTGATCGCCACACCAACATCAAGCGTATAGATTTTCAGTTCCGCTCCCAGCTTTCCACTTAATCCCCCCAAGGCGAATTTACTTAATTCCAAATAACCTCTGAATTTTCTCGTGTTAAATGTTGAACCTATGGATATTCTATAAGGTAATACATCCCTATTTCTACCAACGGCGGCAATCTCATAACCTATATTGTCAATGAGAGTATAAATTCTCATTAGCCAACTGGAAAACTTTATATCCCTATACGCAAAGGTATATACGGATAGGGCCAACGCGTTTTCCGAGGGTGCGAGGCCTATGTAAGACATGGCAACCGCAGATATAAACTTATAATTCCCGAATTCTATATACTTTCCGAATTTTAGGTTTATGAAATTTGAAGAAAATTTCCCAATTGTATTCCCACTTTCGTCCGTCATATCCATATTCCCCGATGAGAAGAACTTAACATCACCGTACAAACCCCTAAACTCCGCCAAGAGCCTACCACCGAAGGTTCCTGCCACCCAGTTGTATCCCGATGAGAGAAGTCTGTCTCCAACATAATACTCCCCTTTGATCTCTTCCACACTAAAAGGCAACGAGAATATATCATAGGCCGTTGCCAAGGAGAGTATATATATCACCTATTCGTTTTCCTCTATCAGTTTGTCTTCCAGCTTCGCGAATGTCTCATCAACCTTTTTTCTGAGTTCAGCGACCTTCTCCGCAGCCTCACCTTTCAACCCTTTCGCTTTTTCTTCTATTTCCTTCTCTATCTGATCCTTCGCTTCTCTCAGTTTCTTTAAAGCATCCTTTGTCCCTTTGGTTATTCTGCTTCTCATTTCGGCGCCCGTGAATGGTGTGGTGAGTAAGGTCGCTATCGCTCCGATCGTTAAACCCGTAATTATGCCTATCGCAAAAGCGACAAACTCTTTACCGTTATCCTTCATAGTGGGGTATTATATAGGGGTAAAACATTCCTGTGTGGGGAATTAATGGGATTTCAATACACTACGCACAAAATAATCCAATAAAGCAGGATTACACTCCCTTGACTTCTTTAACCATCTTTTAACCGTCCTTTCGGAAACTTCTTCTCCTCAACAATACCGCCTTTATTTCCTTCTTACTCATCTTCATCCATAACCTCCGGGTTCTTTATCACTTTAATCCCTTCAAGCGAAGGAACATTTACAACCTCATGAACGGATAAAATTCACTCAAACCTATTAACATCATAACCCGCATCCTTTATAGCTATACGAGCAATTAACTCGTCTTTATCCTCATAAATATAAACCGCATCGGCGTATTTGAGTATCACCTTTATGTTCTTTGGCTTCACCTTTTCCATACCTCGCTCTCCATTAAATCCTTTATCCTCGCAATATCTTTGCTTATATCGTCAAGTTTTTCGTTTTGATAAAGGAGAATATATGCTAATATATGCTATGATTTTTAGGTCTGGGTTTTGAATTTTGTCAATTAGTTCCTTCATGCTGTTATTGATATTATAAGGTTGAAAATCGTCAGGATTAGGAATTGCAAAGATATTAAGGCGTTGCTTCACTGCAACTTGCTTGTATCTTTCGGAGGCCTCTATAAGAAAATCGTAGAGTTTTCTGGGCCTGTGTAAGTTTTCCCTTAAAAACCGTCCTACATCCGAAACCGCTCTCAATACCTCATCAAGGTTAAAAGGTGCTTTTAGACTCTTGGCTTAATACTTGGATTTTGCAAGTGTGAATATAGCGTTATTGAGGGCGATATATAGAGGTATATCTTCAAAGAAACAAACCCATAAAGTTGCCTTTGCGAGCGGCTCCAAGGAAATAAAGGAGTAAGCATATAAAAGAGGCTATAATAAAATTCCGTCTCATCATTGACACCATAAAGATTTATCCTCTCGGCCAATCGTTTTGCGGTTTCCATTACAACCCTAACCAAAACGGGATATTTAAATCGCCTTGCCTGTGGATATTTACCGTTGCCACTTATTACGATACCATCAGGTGTAATAATAGGTGCTCCATCGGTTGCAGTTCCCGTGATGTAAATCAAAGCCCTTTCATTGGTTTAAATTCCACAATGTAGATTAAGAACAAAACGGCGAAAAAACGGGCTGCCCATCCCTATCCTGTTTAAATTCCACAAGGTAGATTAAGGACTCGTCATCTATTCAATATTACCCTTGTACTATCCCCAAACCATAGATGAAATTGAGCAGGGAAATCCTGAGGTCCTTCCTGAATACTCCTATAAATTTGAGTTTGGCCTCAACCATTATCTCGGAAACTTTAATATCATCCCTGAGACCTTCCTCTCAATCGTGCGAAATGTTTTTGACATTGAGGAAGGGGTTTTAACATATACCGTATCATTGAAGAGATATATCAACGCGGGAGATGGTAGGCATGCTGGACTGTCGCTTTATATATCTTACTCACCGGGTAATCTGATGAGTTTGTCGTTGAATCCCTCTTATGGATGGTATTCTTATAGGGATGTTTCAACATACTATTACAGGATAAATGCCAACCTTAGTTTTCTTCTAAGCGTCGCGATGTTTCAGCTTGCGGTCAATTATGAAGGTCTGTATGTTATGGTATGGGGGAAATCTGAACCCACCCTCCTCTTTCAGCTCGCTTTTAGCACGAGAATCAGAGACTTTGATATTACCCTCTCCGCTATGGATCCTTTTAAGACCTACAAGTACGCGATAAATGTCAATGCGGATGATTACTCCGCGTACAAATATAATGCCATTAAGTGGATGTATATAAACCTGAATGTAAGGTATAACATCCAAAGGAAGTTCAACCCACCCAAGCCCATGCAGAAAACGATAAGGAATACGGAGGAGAGAATGTTGAGGAGGTAAAAAGGTTTCAACCTTAAAATCTACAGGATGGTTATAGCATTGTTATCCGCTCCTCCGATCGGTGAAATGGAAAGGCTTGAAAACCTACGAGGATATTTCTTAAATGCTTCCAAGGAGGCGGATATTCCGGTTGATTACCTAATGGCCGTTTCATATACCTTAACCAGATACTACCATCACATACCCTCGGAGGGTGAGATACCTCAATATGGGATAATGGGCATATTTAACATTGATGAGGCGGAAAGGGTTTCGGGTATAAGTAGGGATGAAATAATTTACGATGTCCAAAAGAATATACTCGCGGGCGCCTTACTCTTAAAGCATTACCTCAAAATGTGCGGGGGGAAATTATCCTGCGCTTTGGAAATGTACGGTCCAAAAGGTGCTGAAAAGGTTTTCGCTAAGGATGTGATAAACCTTCTAAGGAAAGGTCTCAAATATCCCGTTCTTATGATAAAACCTTACAATATTCAGGGATTTGAGGGAGAGGATAGGGATAGTATCGTATTGAACGTCTGTCCCCCAGGCCCGGAGTACCCTTTGGTGGAGGTTTGGGATCAGGCTGATACCTCAAACTTCACGACGAGTTCAAGACCAAGCAGCTATCCTATACACAAAGTGGTAATTCATACCACCGAGGGATCCTATTACGGTGCCATATCGTGGTTCAAAAATCCATCGTCAAATGTGAGCGCCCATTATGTCCTTAGATCCTCGGATGGTGAAGCCACTCAGATGGTTTGTCATAAGGATATAGCATGGCATGCGGGAAACTGGTATTATAACACCAGATCCATAGGAATAGAGCATGAGGGATATGTTAGTCAAAACGGTTGGTACACGGATACCGTAATGAAAAAATCCGCATATATAAGTCGTATGTCCATATCAACTTTCGGTTTCGCATTGAATCACGATACCATAAACGGTATAATGGGACATGCCGAGGTTCCGGGGGCGACTCATACGGATCCCGGACCTTACTGGGATTGGCTTTATTATATGGCATTAGTTGAGGGATTAAAGCCATCGGATACCTTGGTTGATGACCTAACGGCGGGATTTAAGAGGGGAGGGCCTTATCAGTACTGGTGGTACGATTCGGGGAACGGTTATGGAACGGTATATTCCTTGGGGAATTACAAGCATGTATGGTACACCTATACCACGACGGGTTCCGTCGTGAATTGGGCGAGATGGACGCCCAATCTTCCAAGGAGCGGAAGGTACGAGGTCAAAGTGTATATCCCATCCGGTTACGATGCGTATGTTAGATATAGGGTGTATCATCAGGGGAGTACGACCGATGTTTGGGTGGATCAGTCCCTATACTCAAACCAGTGGGTAAGCCTCGGGACATACACTTTTGATGCAGGTTATTCCCCTTTGAACGCCTTAACCTTGGCAGATACCTCAACCGTATCGGGTAGAAAGATAGCCTTTGATGCGGCCTTATGGATATACAGGGATTCCGTTTCTTGCCCGGATGTGGTGGTTGATGATGGAGATACGGGTTGGTATTCCTTCGGAAATTGGTATTTGAGTTCATATACGGGTTTCAACGGAGATTACAGGTATGCCGATGTGGGAGGAACACCCGATTCCGCTATATGGACGGCGAGTTTGCCCTGCTCAGGTGGATGGAAGGTATTCGCATGGGTTAGAAAAGGTACGAATAGAACTTCCTCCGCACATTATAGGTTAAACACTATATACGGTGATACCAACCTGTACTTAAATCAGTACAGCTCATCTTTGGATACGGGTTGGTTCTATCTTGGAAGTGTATGCGCGGATACATTCCTGGTTAAACTGTACGATGATGCTCCGGACGGATCGGTGGTCATAGCGGACGGAATAATGTTCAAACGGGATACCACATTGACCTGCGTCGTGGATGTATCCGAGGAGGAAATAAAGGAGAACATGAATATCAAAGTGGTGAATTCGTACATAAATATCATAGTCCCTATAAGGAGCGATTTACTCATTGAGATCTTTTCACCCGATGGGAGATTGAAAGAGAAGAAGAAATTCAAAAATGTCATAGGTTCAGTTAGTTATAAGATTAAGAGTAAGGGTGTTCTATTCGCCGTTATAAGGTGGAAGCTTGGTAGGATAATCTATAAAATATTAGTTCGTTAAAGTTTCAGTTTAAGTAAGGTAAAAAACCCTTTCAACCTTATAATTCCCGCTTTATGCGTAGGGCGATAGACATGTATCCTTATGTGAAGGCGAATTTAAGGAAAAGATACCCTTATGACGATGGATGGGTCATTAGAAAGTTGGACAAGGAGAAGGATAATCCGGATTTTATAGTGGATAGGAGGAGAAAGGGCTATATTGAAAGGGCCGTTGTTGAGGTCATACCCGAGTGCGAAGTTACGGAGGAGCATATGAAAAGTCTTGAAAGGCATGTTGAGAAGTTTTCGGAGGAAGGGGTTGAAATCATAGCCAGAATTATTGTTGTTTGTAGAAACTGCGATATAAGTGTGGTACCAAAAGATGTTGATATTATGACCTTGCGAAGCTGTGAGTGTTAAATTGAAATAACAAATTCATAGAATATATTGTAGAGTTTAACGAGAGAATCAAAAGATACCCACTCGTTGTCCCCATGTATGTCTTCCCCCTCTGGATATATCATTATAACCGGTATATTCTTTGATGCGAAAAACCTTCCGTCCGTTGCTCCATGAGTCTTCCCGAATTTTACTTCCCCCACCACTTGCTTGACTTTGCTTATAAACTTCTGAACCAATGGGTGATTTATATCGGTTGAAAATGGGTGGCCTTCTGAAAGTACGGTTATTTTCCCACCGTGCTTCTTAGCCAAATAGGATACGGCCGATTTTATTTCGTCAATCGTGAATGGGGGTACGAATCTCACATCAAATTCAAGATGTGCGCTTGGAGGTATCTGGTTCACCTTGTTTCCCCCTTTCATAACCCCCAAGACAACAGTATTATGCCAGTGTTCGGGATCGTCGGAATCGTAAAGTAAGAATCTTTTAAGATCCTCATAAAATCTCAATCCCTTTTCAATGGCGCTATCCCCGAGCCAAGGCATGGAGCCATGAGCGGGTTTTCCAGTAAAATCAACGGAAAAATGCAATACCCCTTTCTCATGCGTTATAACCGTGAAGTTTTCTCCCGAATCGGGTATTACAGCCAGATCAGCGGAAAATCCCTCTTCTTCAACCAAATATCCTACCCCATCGTAGCTGCCAACCTCTTCATCCGTCGTTAGCATAAGGCATATATCTTTCTTTACGCCTTTATCCGCCAAATCTTTAAAGAGTTTTATCATCACCGCGCTCGGCCCTTTCATATCAAGCGCCCCTCTCCCGTATATTCGGTTTCCCTCCTCCTTCGCTATAAACTGCTCATCCTTTGCGGGTACCACATCAAGATGTCCAGCGAATATGATTTTGAAGTGCCTGTTTCTGTTTTTGTTTAGACAGACCGCCAAAGAGGGTTTTCCATTCCTTATAAATCTTTCTATGTACAAGTTCGGAGAATCCAGAAACTTCTCAACATAATCCACGATAGCCAATAGCTGCTCAGGATTTTCGTATGTGGTTCTAAACTGAATGAGATTCTTCAAAAGCTGTTTTAGCGACTCCATAGCCGAGTATTATAGAGTTGATAACCGAATTTCATAACCAAACCCAACACGATACCCAGGATCCACAAAGATGCCGTCATGATTATGGATCTCGCGTTATAACTCACCTCAACCGTACCCCTTCCCAGAGGTATTTCCACCGCCATAAAGGCCCAATTTGCTCGCAATATCTTTTCTTTTTTCCCATTGACCTTCACCTCCCAATGGGGATAAATGGGTATGGAAATATATAAGATTCCAGGTTTATCGCTTTCATAAGAGAATCTTACATGCCTATAATCGTAATTCAATATCTTCACAGGTTTGCAAGGGGACGGAGAATTATAATTTCTTCTGAGCGAACTTTGCACATACAGCGATTTATGCACATCGTAATCCCTCAGATTCCTGAAAAACTCTGAACTATCCCTTAAAACTTCTGCATCATAGTATATACAGGCGCGTGGAAGGGTATTTTTCAACTCGTTAAATCCATAATCGCCTATGTAGTATCTAACATTAGCCATTGAAAGAAGGTTCTCAAAGCCGTCCTCCCTGTTGATCATATACCTGTAAAATGCTATATAATACCTTGATATTAAAGGCTCATAACCATCAACCAGCTCCAAACCGTTCATCATACCCGAGTTTCTCGGAAGGGCTATACCTTTGTTGAATCTGGCGTTTATACGATAATAGCCGAGTTGAGGTGGTTTAATATCGTTTATGTACTCAGGATTGTAATAGTTTTCAACATCTAACCTCCTGCGTAGATAGGGATTTCCAGCGGAGTAGAGATCCAAAAATGTTAAAACGATCATGGATGTTATGAAAATTCCGCCCGAGAGTCCCTTGGTGAAAGCGAACGACAGGATATAGACCGCAAGGGATAATAGGAAAAACTTCAAAATCTCTCCCGAGTTATCAAAGTTATACGGTTTGTTGAAGGAAAACATATAGAATATCGCTACGAATATCAGAATACCCAGAATCTTAAATATGCTTTTTATATCCTTGGTATCCATAAAGGACCTTAAACCGTAGGATGCGAGGATGGATACGAATATCGGTGTTATGTGTAATGCTCTGACGGGATCCCTTAGACCTTTAACCAACCCTGTGGAATAAACGAAATTTATAATGGGATTCTGATCACCAAGCGCGATGAATATCATAACGAGTATAATTATCGTAGAGAGTTTAACATAGAAATCCCTCCAATGCTTCATTATAGCAAATATCGCCATAACGATTCCCGCTACGGAGAAATATATGCTCATTTGCATATAAAAATGGTACGGTCCTCCCACATATACGCTTCCTTCCTCTATGCTTCCGTAGAACTTCGGTATCAAAAAGGATACGAATTTATCCAAATGATAGGAAGATTCAAGAAGGGACTTTATGTTCCAGCTCACCCTCTCGCTGAATCCGAAAAGGTCCTTGATTTGGAAGTAGTACGCCAACATGAAGGGAATGACTATCAGTATATACGCCACAAACTCCAAGAATCTTTTCCTATCCTTGATGGATATGAGTATGTAGTAGATTATTATACTCAAAAGCAGATATAGAGGTTTCTGAGGATGCCCCGTGTGGAAGGATATTCCCATGAATATGGCGGATATAAACGGTGAGGTTTCAAGAAAATAGAATATCAAGGGAATCAACGGAATTAGATCAAAAACATGGGGATGGACTATGGTGGTTATGTGGTTCATTGAAAATGTATAAATGATCGCTCCGAATAATGCCACGCCCTCATCAAACTTCCTTTTCAAATATAGGAAGGAGAATATAAATCCAAAGAGGTAATTTATCGCGACCATCAGATTGTAAATGTGTATGGAATCGTTGAAGATACCCACTATATGGCGGAGTATGAAAAAGGGATTCAGCGCGAAATATTGAGGCTCATTAAGAAAGGGAAAACCCGCGAATTGATGATGGTTGAAAAAAGGTAGGGAGAACTTTCTCAGATTAAGCACCAAGAAGTGGAAGGCGGGATAAAACTGCTCAATGGTATCATCAAACATCGTGGAACCTTTGAGTATAGGGAGAAAGAACACGATCCAAAGCGTAGGAATTGATAAATAAACGACGAGTTTCCGAACTTTCATAAGTCGTTCATTATATCATTGAAACACTCTGGTATTCGTCATTATGCTGACCACATAGGTGCCTATCATGCTGATTATAAAAGCCGGAACCATTTCATATACCATACCCTTCAATATGGGTATGTTGTACCATATTATGGTTGTCAATGTACCCAGTATCAAGCCCGCTAATGCACCCCACTTGTTTATTCGTTTTGAGTAAAGAGAGAGTAAGATTACGGGTCCAAAGCTCGCACCTAAACCTGACCAAGCGTACAAAACCAACCAGTATATGATTTGCTTTGCAAACATGGCCAAAAGAAAGGCTATCAAGGCCACGAAGAAGGTTATAACCCTTGATATAAAGACGAACCTCTCTGGTGTGGTTTCCCTACCGAGCATCTTACGATATATGTCTTCAACTACGGCCGAAGAAACCACCAGAAGCTGAGAATCGGCGGTGGACATCATGGCTGCAATTGCCCCGGATATCACTATACCCGCTATTACAGAGGGAAACAATGCTGTGGCCATCAGGGGCATTAGCTTCTCAGGATCCGAGAGATTCGGATACATCGCTTTACCTACGATTCCTATGAACGCCGCACTCCAATAAGCCAGCAATATCCACATAACCGCTATCAACACACCTCTTTTGACATTTCTTACCGAATTTATGGCCATATATCTCGTTAAAAGATGGGGCTGTCCAAAATATCCGAGTCCCACCGCCAAACCACCAATAACCGTCCCGATTAGGATATCCCTATCCCACCTTCCCCCCGTTATACTTAGGAAGCTCGTGTCTCCGATCTTATGTATCAGACCATCAAATCCACCGATGTAAATCAGGCCTAATATGGGCAGGACAATCGCCGTTATCAACATTATTACCCCCTGAATCAAATCCGTTAGGGCCACGGCCGCAAATCCTCCCATTATCGTATATATTACGACGATACTCGCCCCTAAGAACATACCGAGATATTCATTTATACCGAATGTCGTATTAAGTATCTTTCCCGCTCCTATGAATTGGGCACCGAGATATATAATGTAAAAAAGCAGGATTATCACCGTTGAAACCCCTCTTATGAGTTTGCTTCTATCGGAAAAACGACTTTCCAAGTAATCCGGTATCGTTAAGGAATCGTATTTTCCCGTTTTTTCCCTTAACCTCGCCGCCACGAGAACCCAGCTCAGAAATACGCCGATTCCCACTCCTATAACCGTCCAATATACGGACATTCCAGTGGCATAGGCGAAGCCTGGAAGACCCAATATGAACCACGCGCTTTCCCCCGATGCCCTCTCCGAAAAGGCTATGACAGTGGGGCCGAGTCTTCTTCCACCCAGGAGGAAGTCGCCGAGGGATTTCATATACCTTTGGGTAAAAACGCCTATCGCTAACATAACGATAAGATATATAAGCAAACCGAACAACAAATAAAAAGTCTTCGTATCAAAGTTCATATTCTGAATAAGCATTTAAAGTTAAAAACAGCGCATCCGAAAGTGTTATCCAGATCATACCTCACCTTAAGTAAATCGGCCCTACCTCAAAGGTCGCGCAAGAATCTGTGGAGCCAATATCAGGTCCTATTGAAAATCTTAAACCATAAATGGGATGGAAGCTTGTTATAGGACCCGCTATGCTTGGTATATAAACAGCATTCTCATTCCACTCGTTCTGCCTCCTCAATACGAATTTTGCCGTTCTCCATCCTTCATATTCCTCCTTCTCCCCTCTCTCATTGAACACCCCTATGTCCGCCTTCGGTATGGGACAACTCCACCCCCTGCTCGTGTGAAGTCTTTCCATATCCTTTATAAGCGTAGCACCTCTATGAGACCTGTCTTTATGATAAGCTGACCAAAACTTTTGATATGCCTTTATCATTACCTTTGCATCCTTCTCATAAGGGATTCCACCATAAATCTCTATCATTATCAAAAGCATAGGGAAAATATAAAGCGGAAAAATTTCTCACAGAATCATAGCTCTAAATATAGGCTTAATCTATTAACACCTTTAAAATACCCTACTATGCCAAAAGAATATAGGCTTTTACTTTCATATACCGATGCAAAGGATAGTCATGCTATTGATACTTACATCTCTTTGGGGGGATATGAATCCCTACGAAAGGCTCTTTTTGATATGTCTCCACAGGATATAATAGAGGAAGTGAAAAAATCGAAGCTCAGAGGAAGAGGAGGTGCGGGTTTCCCAACGGGTCTGAAATGGGATTTCGTTCCTAAGGATCATCCGGGACCCAAATATGTGGTATGTAACGCGGATGAGGGGGAGCCAGGGACATTTAAAGATAGAGAGATACTTTACAAGGCCCCTCACCTTTTGATAGAAGGTATGATTATAGCGGGGAAGGCGATAGGCGCCAATGAAGGATACATATACTTGAGATACGAATATATATGGATATTTCAGAGACTTAAAGATGCCATAAAAGAAGCGTATAACAAAGGTTTCTTGGGTAAAAATATATTAGGTAGTGGATTTGACTTTGATCTTTATGTCTATCTGGGAGCAGGCGCGTACATATGCGGTGAAGAGACCGCTTTGCTTGATAGTCTTGAAGGTAAAAGGGGTCTACCAAGATTAAAACCTCCATATCCTGCGCAATTTGGACTTTATGGAAAACCCACGGTGGTCAATAATGTTGAAACACTCGCAACCGTACCTATAATAATAAACAAAGGAGGAGAATGGTATTCCTCTTTGGGAACAGAGGAAAGCACGGGAACCCGTCTTTTAGCGGTATCTGGGGCTATAAAGAAACCCGGTGTTTATGAGTTTGAATTGGGATCCATAACATTGAGGGAGCTTATAGAATATTGCGGTGGAATGAAGGAGGGTTCGGAATTCTTAGGAGTTATACCCGGGGGAATATCTGCACCTATATTGAAGGAGGAAGACCTTGATACTCCTATAACCATGGAGGATATAGCCAAAAAAGGAAGCATGCTTGGTAGTGGAGCGATAATGGTGCTTGATAGAAGCGTAAAAATCCTTTCCTTGATAAGAAGGACTTCGGAATTCTTCGCCTTTGAATCCTGTGGTAAATGCACACCTTGCAGAGATGGAACGGCCTGGATGACGAGGATTCTGGTTGATGTTGAAAAAAGAGGTTTCATGACGGAAGAGGATGTTGATATGATAAACAGCATAGTTAATGAGATAAAAGGTAAATGTTTCTGCGCCCTTGGAGAGGCTGCTCAGATGTCTGTTGGTGCTTTCGTTAATAAGTATAAGGACGAGTTGATAACGAATAAAGTTAAACGACCTTAGAATATCTTCTTATGAAGAAGTTTATGCCATTGGCAGGAATAGGGTTGGTAGGTCTGTTGGTTGGTTTGGTCATAAGCGCCAGGTTGAACATAACGAACGAACTCAAAGCGGATAGTAAAGACAAAACGAAGAAAGTTGAGACTAAGAATGTTCCAACCGTATCAATACCTTCCTTTGCAGATATAGCGGAAAGCGTATTACCCGCGGTTGTAAATATAGAGGGTAAAGGTAAGGTTCAGATAGAATTACCTGCCCTGGACCCTTTCTTTGAATTCTTCTTTGGCCCTAGGTATAGAGAATACGAGCGAAGAAGCCTCGGTTCCGGTTTCATTTTTAGGAAGAATGGGGAGTACTATTATGTAATGACTAACAACCATGTCGTGAAGGATATGGATGAGATAACGGTAAAGCTCTACGATGGTACCGTCATTGAAAAGGTTGAAATAGTTGGTACGGATCCAGCGACGGATATAGCGGTCTTAAAATTCAAGAGTAAAGATAAACTACCCGTTGTAAAATTGGGCGATTCTGATAAACTCAGAGTGGGGGATTGGGTTATAGCGATAGGGAGTCCATTTGGATTATCATCAACCGTGACGGTGGGTGTCATAAGTGCAAAGCATAGGGAGCTTGGAGGACTTCCCGAAGCGCCTTCAATTCAAGATTTTCTACAAACGGATGCAGCTATAAATCCGGGAAACTCAGGGGGACCTTTGGTAAATATAAAAGGGGAAGTTGTAGGTGTGAATACTGCAATATACAGTAGAACCGGTCAATATGCGGGAATAGGTTTTGCCGTACCCATAAACATAGCGAAGAGGGTGGCTAAGCAGCTTATAGAAAAAGGTAAGATAGAGAGGGGTTATCTGGGAATATATATGCAGGATGTGGATAAGAATTTGGCCAAGCATTTCAAACTCAAAAAACCCTACGGGGTTATAATCACGGATGTTGTGAAAGGTTCTCCCGCGGACAAGGCGGGTTTGAAGGCGGGTGATGTCATAATAAAAGTTGATGATAGGGAGATCAAGAACTCCTTGCAACTCAGATCCTATGTGCAAAGCAAGGCTCCCGGTGAGAAGATAGATATAACGATCATAAGAGATGGAAAGAAGAAGAAATTGAAAGCCACATTGGGATCGGCGAACAAGTGGATGGGTATGGGTAAAGGTTTCGGAAAGGCGAAAAGCGATGAGATAGGAATTACGGTTGAAGAAAGAGATGGAAAAGTCGTGGTTGTGGATGTTAAGAAAGGAAGCGTTGCGGAAAGCGTGGGAATAGAACCCGGTGATGTTATATTGCAGATCAACAAGAAGAATATAAAGAGCGTTAAGGATTACTATGACGCCATGGAAGAGGCTAAGAAGAAAGGTTCGGTTCTTATGCTCCTTCAAAGCGGAAACATTAAGAAATGGGTGGCATTTTCTCTGTGAAGGAAAAGCTCGCGGGAAAGAGCGTTGTGATATTGGCAGGCGGTGAATCTTCGGAAAGAGAGGTGAGTTTTAGATCAGCGGTAAATGTTCAGAGGGCGCTGAAAAACATGGGCATAAATGCCCCGATAATAGACTTCAAAGGGGATAACATAGTGAGTGTGATAAACGATCCTCCCGATATAGCCTTAATAATGATGCATGGAAAACCCGGGGAGGATGGTAGCGTTCAGGGATTACTTGAAATCTTCAAGATACCTTACACGGGTTCCGGTATAGTTGCGAGCGCAGTTGGAATAGACAAGTACATATTCAAACTCGTTTGTAAAGGTCTCGGAATAAAGGTTCCACCGTTTGTTCTTATAAGAAAAGGTGAGGAACAAAGTAAAGTTTTTGACTTTGTTAAGGATGTGGGTTATCCTGTGATAATAAAACCGAGGTCGGAGGGATCATCCGTAGGAACGAGGATATGCAGAAGTGATGATGAACTCCTTGAAGGTATAGGTGAAGTTATGAAGGAATTTGGGGATGTTTTGGTTGAAAAATTCATAAAGGGTAAGGAGATAACCGTCGGAATATTGGGTAGTGGGAAAGATGCTTTTGCTTTACCCGTTCTTGAACTTAGGGTCAAAAACCGTGAATTCTACGATTATGTTGCCAAATATACGAAAGGAGAAACCGAGTTCATCATACCCGCTGAGATACCCAAGGAACTATATGAGAGATCCCAAGATATAGCGCTTAAAATACACAGGGAAATAGATTGTAAAGGGTTTTCAAGGGTGGATTTTATCGCTACTGAGGATGATGTTTTCGCCTTGGAAATAAATACCATACCCGGAATGACGGAACTTTCCGACTTGCCGGCGGAAGCGAGATATATGGGGTTGTCTTACGAGGATGTGATTTCTTATGTTTTGCTTTCGGCATTTGAATGATGTTTGCCCTTGAATTTTTGAACTTTGTTTATGATGTTCAGGAATTCTCCTCAAAGACGGGGGTTTTTACGGAAAACCCTTATAGCGTTGTTAAACCCGAAAGAGGTTTCACCGTAGGTTTCTCATCGGGTATAATACCAGGAGATATATACGGAGGTGGAATATTCAACGGTGGTAAAGTGGCAATAGAATTCGTAGGATATAGATCCGGAGATATACTCATAACTCAGCTTCCCGATACTACCAAAGAGCCATCGGCGGACAACCAGCCTGAGGTGGTTGATAGGGTTAATTTTACGGCAGGCAAGCTATCTTTAAGGATGGAGATGTTTTACAGAGGCCCATTTAAAGCGGGTTTAAAGAGCAATGTTATATACTCCCGTCTCGGAAGCTATGGATGGGGTGCGGGTGGGGGCTTTGATATATACTCATCCTTGGACCTAAAAAGAACTATGGGATACTTGGAGATCAAAAATGCTCTGACATCGCCGATTATATGGAGCACGGGTTATAAGGAATTCGCCTTACCTACGGCGGATTTGAGATTTGGGGTGTATATAAGTGGAAATTTGCTTTTAAGCTCGGGGGTTCTGTACTCTCCCGATGGAAGGGGAGTGAAGTTGGCACGGGATGGATATGTTTCCTTAGCGATAATCACCCGTTACGCGTCCTTGTACGGGGGATTCGTTGAAGGTTTTCCAAGGATAGGATTTAAAGTGAAATATAGAAACTATACGCTCGGTATAGGCTCATCTTATCATACGGATTTCGGATTCTCTTTCAGGGGTGATGTATCACTTAAACTTTGACAGGATCTTAAAGAATGTTGTGGATAATCTCGTATATTCGTACGCCCCTTACTCCAAGTTCCAAGTATCCGCCTGTGCGATAATGAAGAATGTCAAAGGTGAGTTAAAGGAGTTTTATGGTGTGAATGTTGAAAACTCATCTTATGGACTCACGGTATGCGCCGAGAGGGTGGCTATATTCAAGGGAGTTTCTGAGGGTTTCAACAAGTTGGTTGCATTGGTCCTGATAGCATCGCATAACGGAGAGATTCAAAGGGTTTATCCCTGTGGAGCTTGCAGGCAGGTTATGTTTGAGTTTAAAGAGGAAGATACGATAATTTACAACGGTTTTGAATTTTTTAAACTTTCAGAGATGCTACCCAAGGGATTTAACTTTCAACCGTAGAATAACAAGCCTATGGATGGACAAAAGGTATATGTGGAAAACGGTGTATTGGTCGTACCGGATGAACCTATAATACCTTTTATAAGGGGGGATGGAACGGGTCCTGAGATCATGGAATCCGTTAGGGCTGTGATAGATGCCGCGGTAAGTAAAGCCTACGGTGGTAAAAGGAGGATACACTGGAAGGAGATCTTGGCGGGTGAGAAGGCTTTGAAGGAAACTGGGGAGCTTCTACCCAAGGAAACCATAGACGCCATAAAGGAACACTATATAGCCATAAAAGGCCCTCTAACCACGCCCGTCGGTGGAGGATATAGGAGCCTCAATGTCACTCTAAGGCAGGTTTTGGACTTGTACGCCAATGTTAGACCTTCAAGGTATTTCCCGGGTGTTCCGAGCCCTTTAAAGCATCCGGAAAAGGTTAATATGGTGGTATTCAGAGAGAATACGGAGGATGTTTATGCGGGTATAGAATGGAAGATGGGATCGGAGGAGTGTGAGAGGGTTAGGAGGTTCTTAGTGGAGGAGATGGGGGCGAATATACCGGAGGATTCGGGTATAGGTATTAAGCCCATATCAAAGTTCAGGAGTCAGAGGTTGGTGAGAAAAGCGATAGAATACGCTTTGAAAAAGGGCTACCACACCTTAACCCTAATGCATAAAGGGAATATAATGAAATATACCGAAGGTGCTTTCAGGGACTGGGGTTATGAACTTCTGAGGAATGAATATTCGGACAAGGTGGTATTTGAGGGTGAAGGTGAAAGGACGGAGGGTAAGGTCTTTGTGAATGATAGAATAGCGGATAATATGTTCCAACAGATACTCCTGAGACCCGATGAGTACGGTGTTATAGCCACAACGAACTTGAACGGAGATTATATCTCAGATGCATTGGCGGCTCTGGTTGGGGGTTTGGGTTTGGCTGCCGGTGCGAATATAGGTGATTATCACGCTCTATTTGAACCCGTTCATGGAACCGCTCCGAAGTACGCCGGGAAAAATGTTATAAATCCCACCGCTGGAATCTTATCGGGTGTTATGATGCTTGAATATATGGGTTGGATGGAAGCCGCAAAGCTCATAGAGGATGCGATAGTAAGAACATTTGAACAGAAGAAGGTGACTTATGACCTTGCAAGGCATCTAGGAATTGAGCCTTTATCCACGACCGAATACACTCAGGCCTTAATAGACAACTTATAAGTGTTTAGGAAGATAGTCGTTTATTTTGATGGATCCCCTCAGGGTAGAAAGGTGGTTAAAACTGCCATAATGTTATCTTATTACCTCGGAGCGGGTTTGTTTATAGTATCCTCCGTGAATCCTCTGGATGAGCTGGACATAGGATTTGGAGAATACGAGCAGGATATAGAGAGGAGTTTGGCATCCTTAGTTGAGGATGCCCGTGATATAAATGTTAAAACCGAGGTTAGATTGCTTTTCGGATCGGTTGAAGATATACTGATAAAGGTTATAGACGCCGAGAAACCTGATCTCGTTGTGCTTCCTCTGATACATCTCGGTGGGGGATTCTTTGGAAGAGGTGGGGACACCTTGCATTCAAGGATACTTAATACATATTCGGATACGGGTTTAGCGGTTATGGTTATACCTTAGATTCATAAGGAAGGTTTCCAAGGTTAATTTCAGAGATTTTCTCCTTTGGGAAGGTGGATCTTCAAATATGATCTCGGGTAAAGGGGCATTTATATTCAGATTCTTCGCCGATTTTTTGAAGCTTTCTATACGCTTCTCTATGGGGTAGAGTCTGATTTGAATCTTTTTCCTAAGGTTAAGATATTCTATGAAGATGCGTATGTTTTCTGATTTCCAGTTCGCATAGGTTAAAACCTCAATATCGGACCTGCTATGAAATACTTTATGAATGCTTTCCAAATCCTCCTTTATATGTCCGATTTTCAAAACTTCTACGCATTTCCTTTCCAAAGAGGTTAAAGGCAGAGATTCCTTTATAAAGGGGGCGAGAAAAATTATCCAACGGGCCTTTGTAGGCCCTCCGAGAAATCTTGGAGTTTTATACAGAGGAGTTTCATAAACTGCCCATTCCAGCAACGAGAATCTTACCAATTCCTTAAAGAAACCCCTTAAAGCCTTCGCATTTACCTCAGCAGTAATCCTTAATTCGTTGAGGAGCCTTTGTGATGAAACATTCCGAATATATCTTCTGCCTTCCGACATGAAATCAAAGAACTCGGCAGAATATTTGAATTTTAAAACATTTTTATACCTTACACCTCTGAATATCCTCGTTGGATCATCCGAAAAACTCGCCAAGGGTTTTAAAGTCCTGTTGTTTAGATCTTCAATTCCCCTTACAAAATCTATTACACTTTTCCCATCGTAGTACAAAGCATTGACCGTGAAATCCCTTCTTTTAACATCTATACTTAAATCCTTTACAAATTCAACCCTTGGAAGGGCTCCTGGATAATCATAATACTCCCTCCTCGCAAGCGCTATATCAAAATTCACCCTTTCAAACTCCAATTCAACCGTGCCAAACTGAGAGAATTTCTTCACTTTAAAACCTTTACCTTGTAGAGTAGCGGCTACCGACTTTAAGTCATTTATAGTTCCGATTAAAACGAAATCACAATCCTTCACCTTAAAATCCCTATATCCTTTCAAGATCCAATCCCTGACCAATCCACCGACGATATAAATCTCCCATTTTTTTCTCAGATCATTGAGTATCTCTACGATGTTGGAGAATTTCAAGGGATGAATTTGGGTTTAATGGGGATCACCACAAAACGAGAACGCTCCACAAGCGGCGGGAATGTGGTTGATTTTAAAGACTTTGCAGATATTGAAACCCTCATGAAGATGGAATTATAAAGTTGAAAACGATTTCACCTAAGTATAACCTTAAAGACCCTATCCTTGAACTTAACGAAATAAACCCCTCTTGGAAGAACAACTCTGCCTTTACCCCTAAAAACCAACCTTCCAGATAACGAATAAACCTCACCAACATCTTTGAGCTCAATCAAACCTTTACTAACATTCAAAACTCCATCAACTTTACCTCTCACAACCTCCTTAACCCCAGTTATCTTACTTATTATCCCCCTGAAAAACCAAGCATTGCCTCCTAATCCCTATATGCTATCAAACTACCATAATGATTACCATCTTCACTACTAACCAATCGCTTGCGCAACTCTCCTATTCCTCCATACACCCCCTTCCATCCACCCATACATTACCATACTCGTGTCTCCACGACCACCGCTCTCCACAAAAAACAATATCAAAGTATCACCTAAGGATGACAAAACTGGATTCCCTTGAACGCGAACACTCTTATAAACCGCACTGTCTATCCATGTAGCTCCTCCATCAAAACTATACGATACATAAACATTGCACACTCCTGTATCGCTCCTATCTTTACCATACACATACGCAATCGCTAT
>WGFI01000010.1 GCA_015492295.1 Caldifarciminota bacterium | reverse complement strand
GTTAGGGGAAGGTGGGTTTATGGAGTATATGAAAAGGAAGATAGAGGATCTGTTGGGTTTTGGTGTTAAGAGGGTGATATGGATATTGACGAAGGCTGAGGTTGTGGTAATTGTTGATGATCCGAAGAATTGGAGGGTATTGGATTGGGATGAGGAGTTTGAGGTTTGGGAAGGTGTTAAGGTCAAGCTGAGCGAGTTAATTAAACAGCGTTAGAATATCCCTTATGGCGACGGTTGAAAAGGTAAAGAAGGGTAGAAAGAAAAGGATTGACAGGAAAAAACTCTTAGAGGTTTTGACTTATGAAGTCGTTGATGGGAAGCCTATATACTATCGCGGATACAAAGAAGTTCTTAAAGGCAAGAAGCAACCGGAGGAGGTTATGGGTGCGAGTTTCTTACATGGGCGGTTGGTGATGCTTTTGGGAGCTTTTCTAAGGGAAAAGTTAAAGGGAAAGTATGTGATTTCCGGTGGTGAATTGGGCTACTTTGTAGGGAAAGGTTGGAGGAGCTTGGATGTGGCCGTCTTCAGATACGAGGACGTTAAGGACAAGCTTAGGAGCAGGAAGTACATAGACATACCGCCGGTGTTGGTGGTTGAAGTTGATACGCACGGCGATGTTGAGAACGAGATGGCGTATATAAGCGGAAAGATTGAGGCTCTGCTAAAAAGTGGGGTTAAGAAGGTGGTGTGGATATTCACGGACTCGGAGAAGGTTCTTATAGCTGAGAGAGGTAAGGATTGGGTGATAGTTGGATGGGACAAGGATATAAACCTGATTGAGGGGGTTAATCTAAATGTGGAAAATCTCTTAAACCAATCTTAAAATGTGGGGTAGCATTTGGCATCTACAAACCTTTGCGAGTTGGTTGAGAAGGGGGATTACAAAAGGCCCGTTGAGGAGATAAAGGGCTTGGCATATAGAGCCTGGGGTGAAGGTATGGAGCATACGAAATATCTCGTTGGGAATGCTGCATTGGGTGGGCATATAGATGTGTAAAGCATCTCGTTGTGCTGAGGTTCCTCCCGTTGTAGCGATAGAGGTAGATACCAAGGCGGAGTTGGGGGAAGGTGGGTTTATGGAATATATGAAAAGGAAGATAGAAGATCTGTTTCATTTTGGTGTCAAGAGGGTGATATGGATATTCTGGAAGGTATTGGATTGGGATGAGGAGTTTGAGGTTTGGGAGGGTGTTAAAGTTAAACTGAGCGAGTTAATTAAACAGCGTTAGAATATCCCTTATGGCAACGGTTGAAAAGGTAAAGAAGGGTAGAAAGAAAAGGATTGACAGGAAAAAACTCTTAGAGGTTTTGACTTATGAAGTCGTTGATGGGAAGCCCATATATTATCGCGGATATAAGGAAGTTCTCAAACGCAAGAAACAACCGGAGGAAGTTATGGGTGTGAGTTTCCTGCACGGGCGGTTGGTGATGCTTTTGGGAGCTTTTCTAAGGGAAAGGTTAAAGGAGAAGTACGTCGTTTCTGGCGGTGAGTTGGGCTACTTTATAGGAAAAGGATGGAGGAACCTGGATGTCGCCGTGTTCAAATATGAGGACGTCAAGGACGAACTTGAGAGCGACAGCTACATAGACGTACCGCCGGTGCTGGTTATAGAGATAAACGTTCGTGCAGAGGTTGAAAGTGAGATGGAGTATGTACTGAAGAAGAGCGAAGACTTACTGAAGAGCGGTGTTGAGAGAGTGATCTGGATATTCACGAGGCCTAAGAAGGTTATGGTATTTGAAAGAGGTAAAAAGGGGATCATCCTTAATTGGAATGAAAATATTCCGCTTGTTGAAGGACTCAAGTTGAGTCTACCAGACCTTTTGAAGCAGCCTTAAAATGGGAGTGGTGTGGGTGTAGCATCCGCCGGGAAAACGAAGGTCGCTGAAGCAAAGGAAAGCCATATACTACCGAAGTCTATAAAGATGTTCTTACTTCTAACCGTTGTAGCGATAGAAGTGGATACCAAGGAGGAAATATGGAGTATATGAAAAGGAAGATAGACGATCTATTGGGTTTTGGTGTTAATAAGGGTAATATGGATATTGACGAGGGTGTTAAAGTCAAACTGAACCAGTTAATCAAACAGCGCTAAAGTATAGCCTATTGCAAAGGTACGATTGTTTAAAGTTTAGAATGTGGATATTCATCTTTATAATCCTCAACCTAACTATGATAATGGGCTTTAAACAGATAGGTGAAATATTGGGTTTTGAAGTTTGGGAAGCGGTATTGAAGAAGCCAAAAGGTTCAAAGATAGTTAAGGTTAATTTTGATGTTCAAGGAAGGGATATAGAACTGAGTTCGGAGGAGTATGAAGAAGGTAAAGAAAGGGAGTATAGGTTTGTTAATTTGACGCTTTCAAGTAGTCAGAATCAACCTTTTTTGACATTTCCTCCCGGTAAAATTGGTAGAAAAAGACTCTTTGGAGAGAAGGGAAAACCGCATGCAGTTTGGATTTCTATAATGGATGAATGCAATAAGCTCAAAATAGGTATTCCACAAGAAATAAAAGGAGTCGCTAAGATTTTCTACAATAAGGAAGATAAAGGATATACTACTTTGAAAGAGGATTTCAAGGAAAAGGTTGAAGGATATTTGAAGGAGAACAACTTGAAGGATAAGAATATAGCCTTTTATACTGTGCTCGTTAATGGTAAAGTTTTGGCAAAAGAGAACTTTTATAAGGAGCTTTTGAATAGGAAGGTTTTGGAGGAGGTTTTAAGGGAAGGGAAGGCAGTATGCTCCGTATGTGGAAATCCTGTGAATGAATACATTACGGAATTCAAAAGGTTTCCTTTCAAATTCTTCATAAACGACAAGCTCGGTTATTCCCAGAGTTTAAGCGATAGATGGGAGGGAAATTTTGTGTTGTGTAAGGAGTGCTATATACATATCCTTGGTGGGATGAACTATGTGAATAACCGTTTGAGCGAAAAGTTATCTATGCTGGACTATATGATAGTTCCTGAAATAATCGGTAAAAACGAGCTGGATAAAGATGACCTTGAAGAAATATCTGAACTTGTAAAAGAGCGTATCAATCCTTTTAAGTTTGCGGAGGATATAAAGAAGGTCAAGGAGGAATTGAAAACAATTACCATTCCTTTCAACCTAAACTATATCTTCTATTCCAGAAATCAGAGCCAATTGAATGTTTATGGGATAATTGAAGATATACCGAAAGGAGAGGTTGAGGGGGTTATTGAAAGGGTGAAAAGTTTGTCAGACAGGTTTAGAGAGTTTTTGGATGATGGTAGTGTAATTAAAACCCTCGGATATATATACTGGCTTATACCCCTTCGTGAAAGCAGAAGGAATAACAGAATAGAATTACTTGGTATACCGAAGCTTATATCCGTATTTTCCGCCCTATTCAATCGTGAGAAGGTGGATTTGAGGATGTTAATTTATGATTTTGTAAGAGTGATAGGTGCGAAGTATCATGAAAGTCCGATATTTCATAATGTAGGAGGTAAGGAAGATGATATGTCCATTACTGGTTATATCTTGAAGACAAATCAACTTTTGGTTGCACTTGGAAAGAAAGGAGGTGTAGATATGGAAAAAATAAAAATACCAAAGCCTTATTCGGATTATATAGAAAATGCAAAATTCAATAAGCAGGAATCCGCATTGTTTCTTTTAGGTGTGGTTATCGCGAAGATAGGCTCCGAGCAATTTAAGAAATATGGGCATAAACCTGTACTCAACAAGATAAACTTTCAAGGGATGGATATTCATCGCATAGAGCAACTCTACAACGAGGTTTATGAAAAGATTCATCAGTTGAGGTTGAACTATCCCGAAAACGAGATAATATATTCCATATCCAGAGAGATGTTTGATGAGGAGTCGGATAGTTGGAAACTCGTTCCTTATGAAAATGTTTATTATTTACTTTCGGGTTATGCTTTTGAAACTCGTAGGATAATAAACAAGGAGGTGAAGTATGAGGAATAGCGAGATACTTTTTATATACGATGCGTATATGTGCAATCCTAATGGGGATCCTGATAATGAGAATAAGCCCCGTATGGATTGGGCTTCTCAAAGGAATCTCGTAAGTGATGTCCGTTTGAAGAGATATATAAGGGATTATCTTTACGAGGTGAAAGGTCTTGATATATTCGTTAGGAAGGAAGATGAAAAGCATGTGGATGCTACAAAACGGGTGGAATCTTTGGGTGTTAAGGGTAGAAGTGAGGATGAGATTCGTCAAAAGGCAATTGAAAACTGGATAGATGTTCGTATATTTGGGGCTACTATAACGGTAAAAAGAGATAAAAAGAAAAAAGAGGAAAAAGGAGAGAGAGGTCAGTCAATAGCTATAACCGGTCCCGTCCAATTCACCTGGGGATATTCGTTGAATAAAGTGGAGCTTTTGGATTCTTCCTCTATAACCAGCGTTCTATCGGGTGCAGAAACGGGTGAGGGGAACATAGGAAAGGATTGGAGAGTCAAGTATTCCCTTATAGCATTCTATGGTAGGATAAACAGCAGGACTGCTAAATATACCGGGATGAGCGAGGAAGATTTGGAACTCCTTGACGAAGCCATATGGGAATCCATAAAGCAACAGACGAATACCCGCAGTAAGATAGGTCAATATCCACGCCTTTACATTCGCGTTGAATTTAAAGATGATACGATAATCGGAGATTTAAGGAGGTTTGTGAAGTTGGAAAATGAAAATGTGGATGATCCTAAAAAGGTTGTTCTTGATATAACACCTTTGAAAGAGGAGTTGGAAAAATTAAAGGGGCGTATAGAGAGGATAGTTTTGGAGTATGATGGAGGTATAGAGATAAAGGGCATAGAGGAAATTAAGAAGTTATTATGAAGGTCCTGGTTTTTGACCTTAAAGGAAAGTTTGCACATTTTAGGGTTTTTTACGCCAATGCTAATGCCCTATCATACTATTTCCCGCCACCTACCGCACTAACCGGAACGATAGCCTCCATACTCGGATATGAGAGGGATAGTTATTACGATATTCTTTCTCCTGATAGAATACGCTTAGCGATCAGATGTTTAACGCCTCTTCGGAAGAGGATGCTCGTTGTGAATTATATAATGACTAAAAGAGAGAAAAAAGATGGCAAATCAAGATTGAAGATGGATTTTAGGAGTTATCCCACAAGAATAGAGATAGTTATGCCAAAGGAAGATGAGTTTATAACTTATCGGATATTCTTCCATGCGAAAGACGAAAATCTTCAAGAAAGACTCAAAAACCTACTCTCTATGAAACACTCGCATTATTCCATTTACTTGGGTTTGAGTGAATTTCTGGGATGGACAGAGTATGTTGGTGAGTATGAAGCAAAGGAAGCTGAAACGAAAGAAGTTTCAACGGTCATACCTTATAAGTACTTTGACAGTCTTGAACTATCCGAGACAGATGAAATTTACTGGGAGAAGATGCCTTACGCTTTTGAAAGGGAAGGTCATTTTAGGAAGATAAAGGAGGTTAGGGAGTATTTGTTTATAAATGGAAAGAGGAACTTCAACTTTAAGGAGCATATAAAGGCTTTGAAGGTGGGGAATGATTTTATAATTTGGTTATGATGAGGTTTGAAGTAAGGTTTTCAT
>WGFI01000009.1 GCA_015492295.1 Caldifarciminota bacterium | reverse complement strand
TGGTATCTACCTCTATCGCTACAACGGGAGGAATATCAGCATACTCATCATTTATCTCCAACTTTTCCGCCTCAAATATGCCTATATCCAACGCTCTCCTATTCTTACCAAACTTGATCCCATGCTCATTGGTCGTTAATATGTATCCTTTATCCCATAAATCACTTAGGGATCTAAGTAATTTGGCCACAAAAATGGCTTGCCTTGTGCTACTTCCCATAACCTCCTCCGGTTGTTTCCTACCTTTAAGGACATCCTTATATCCACGATAGTATATGGGTTTTCCATCAACGACCTCATAAGTTAAAACCTCTAAGAGCCTCTTCTTATCAACCTTCTTCTTACCTCTCCTTATCTCATCAACCGTCGCCATAATTCAGTATTCTAAGGTCGTTTGATCAACTTCTTAATGTTCAGTTTCAGGTCTTCAATAAGTTCAATATCCTCATCCCAATTAAGGATAAGTCCTACACCACCCCTTTCAAAAACCATAATCTTTTTTATTTTGGTGAATATCCAAACGACCTTTTCAACCCCGCTCTCCAACAGATCTTCACTCTTTTTTACCACATATTCCATCTCACTTTCAATCTCCGCTCTCACATTTATTTCAAACACCAAAACAGGCGGTATATCTATATAATTCTCACTCTCCAATTTATCCTTAACATCCTTGTACCTGAAAACTGCTATATCAAGACTCCTCCAACCCCCTTCAACCGTATATCCCAATTCACCTGAAACTACAACATATTTATTACCCAGATTTTCCATTAACCAATTCGTAATTAAAGCGACAAACCTTCCATGTAAGAAACTCGCACCCATAACCTCCTCCGGTTGCTTCTTGCCTTTAAGGACTTCCTTGTATCCACGGTAATATACCGGCTTTCCATCAACAACCTCATAAGTCAAAATCTCTAAGAGTTTTTTCCTGTCAATCCTTTTCTTTCTACTCTTCTCTACCTTTTCAACCGTCGCCATAATTCAGTATTCTAAGGTCGTTTGATCAACCCCTTAATATCTTCATCCCAATCAAGCATAACCCAATCCTTTCCTTCCTCAGCGATTAATTCGTAATCAAAGCGACAAACCTTCTATTCAAAAAACCCGCACCTAATCTTTAAAGAGCCTCTCATACCCACGGTAGTGTATAGGTTTTTCTAAGTTAAATCCTCCAGGGGTTTCCTCATATTACAAGGTCTCCCGACTTTTCATCTTTATAATATCTGCTAACATGCCTCCTATTCCTTTAAATGTGGCATTGTGGATGTTCCAAAATTCCAGATTGGAGAACGGAGAGTATGTATATACCATGTCCGATGGTAGTAAAGTCTATTTCACCGTAGATCCTGCCCTTCAAAAAGCCGCAAATACCCTCATAGCGACTTATCCAAAAGATTACGAAGGCTTAATGATGGTGGATCTCAGAAGTGGTAGGATATTGGCCATAGCCGGATATATGAAAGGAGAAAAGACCCTCTATCCGTTTAAGATAAATGTTTATCCCGCCGCCTCAATATTTAAAATAATCACCTTGACATCCTATCTCTCCATATTCGGCCCAAATCCCCCTGACACTTTAAAATTCTGTCCTCCTATATACCGTAAGATACCAAAAAGATGGCTGAGCTGTAAGAGGGAATATACAACGAGTATATACAACGCCTTCGGTATATCTAACAATCCGGTGTTTGGAAGAATAGCGGTAAGCTTGGGATATGAAATAATAGAGGAGTTTGCCAAGAAATTCCATTTCGGTGATACGATTGGAGGTATCCCCTACGGTTATATAAAAAAGCCTAAGAATGTTTATGATCTCGCCTTATTGGGAAGCGGATTTGATAATTCAACCCTGAATCCCATACAGGCCGCACGCATAATTCAAATAGCCTCAACGGGCTACGATTTAGAACCTTATCTAATAGATCGTGTAATATCAAGGGATGGAACCATCCTTTACAAATCCTCCCCGAAGATAAATGGAAAAGTCCTTGATGACGAAGTCGTATTTAAGATAAGGGAAATCTCCGTATCCACGATTAAGGAGGGAACTGCGAGTAAGTATTTCAAGGATAGAGGTGGTCATATAATAACCGGAACAACCGTTGGGGGTAAAACGGGAACTCTTACGAGTAGGAAACTTCGCGGTCTTACCGAATGGTTCGTGGGTTTTGCTCCCGTTGATACTCCTGAGGTGGGCGTTGTGGCATTTTCTGTGGGTAGGCCATCGCCGGTTAAGCCGCACTATCTCGCGATGAGATTACTACAAGTGTATTTCCTTGGTGAATTTAGGAATGTTCCCATAGCCTATGAAAGAATTCTAAAATCGGTAATATCACGACCTTAAAATATCAAGGTTATGTTAATGGGTTTCTCTTTTTGGTATTTGGGTAATGGTTTTGATTATCTATTTATACCCAGCTCCATAACTTTCTATCACAGGCAATATATACTCGGTATGAATCAGGAGGAGGTTATCTTTTCAACATCCCGTTTTCTGGCGCAGTTAAAAGGCGTGTATTTAACAAACGGTATAGAAGCCGTTGATGAAAATGGAAATATCGTAGGTCAATATTCCCCTTATTTCTTAGGCATAAACACCTTTGTGGTCAATAAGAACCTTCTAAACAAAGGGTGGTCTTTCGGTGTGGGCCCTGGGATACTCGTGGGAAATATATATAAATGGTCATCCTACCTATTTACTATAAATGGGTTGGTCAGGGGATACGATGAGGATTGGGATGTTATGATAATGGTGCAGAATCTCGGTATAGGATACTCCTCTGAGAGCGGTTTCGGTAAGGTCCTATCATCACCTGAACTCTTCGTATCAGGAAGGAAGTACTTTAAAAGCATAGGCGTAGGTTCATTCGTGAGGTTTTACGGTGATATAGATTATGACTTTGGTGGATATCTTTCCATAAAGTTTCCCATAAGTGAGATCTATGTATCCCCTTCTTATAAGAATCTAACCGCTGGTATAAGCTTGCAGGCTTTCTTTTTGGGTTTCCATTACTCGTACCAGTACATACCTCTCTTGGGATACGGTACCCATAGGATCGGAATCTCTTATCTACTTGAAAAGAGGAATATATTTGAAAGGAGGTTAAAGAAGGTAGAGGAGCATGAAAGGATTCTGGCCGAGCATGAGAAAAGGTTATCCGAAGTCGAAAGGAAGATTAATGAGCTTGAGAAGGGGGCAAGGGTGTATGCGAATCAGTTGGTAGATCAAGCTTTGAATACGCCCGATCCCGAAAAAGCATTATTAAAACTTGAAATAGCCAAAGCATTCTCCGATGATACAACCATAGACAAGAAGATGGATAGCCTCAGGAATGTCATAGTCGGGAACAAGCGGAAATCTTATATAGATAGAATAAATACACTTATGAAGAACAGGCTATACACCGATGCCCTCGCGGAGGCGTATTTAATGCTTGAAGAGTTTCCCGATGATACAACGGCCAAAAGAATGATAAGTAAGATAAAGAGGAAATTGAAGCCTAAGAAACGTAAAGAAGCCGAGAAAGAGGCGAAAGAGAAGGCATTTAAGAAAACTGAGAGCATAATAAACATGCTTCTATCAAAGGGCGAGGTTATAAAGGCCAACGAACTCATCAAGAAGTTGCCCGAGGGAAGTGCGAAAAGGAAATTCAAGGAGAGGATAAATTCCATAGTGGATGAATGGATGGCGAAAGCGAAGAGGGCGATAGCAGAAAGAAAATACGTCCTTGCAAAGTATTACTTGGAGAAGATATTACGGATTAAGGCTGACCCTGAGGCAACGAGCCTTCTGAGTTGGGTAATTCAACAGATAAAAGATAACGCCTCATCCTTATACATGAAATCTTTACAGGCGTATCAGCAAGGGGACATAGTTAAGGCTTACGCTTACATAAAACAGGCTTATGAGATGGAGCCTACAAACGAAAAATACAGGAATGTTTATTTCAGACTTAAAAATGCGGTTGAGAAATAGGAGGTGATGCTATGTTATTCTTCACTTTTCCTTTTGGTAAGTATATGGACATATTTCACAGGTATATGCGCAGAGTTGAGGGTCATATACATATGAAACTGGATATTAAAGGACCCACTTATTCCTTGATGGACACGGTTGATTTCTCATATATCGGAGTTTATCCGGGGAATTTCTGGGTCTATCGTTCAGATGGTGAAGAGATAGGATACGGATATATTAAAGATACGATTGAATGGGTTGCTATCATTGATACCAATCAGTTCTACTATTGCAACTATCTTGTTAATAGACGCTACCGACTCGCGTACATAAGCAGATACATATTCACCAACAGTGATAGCAGTATAGTTGGCGACACGCTTACACCTGACTCTTTAAATACGCTTATAAGTGGTGAGGTTATTAAGAAATCCCATGTGATTTATGGCATTGATGACATATTGCTCAACATTCCTTATTCATTTGATGGTGTAAGGTTTCTGAAAAAGGGAGCCGTACTTCCCTGGATAACCTTAGATACATGCATTTATAAACCCTTCTTGCAGTACGCTCCTATGGGGAGCGATGAGGATGGGGATATGATAGAGGATTCCGCAAAGGCAGTGAATACACTTTCAAGGATAGTCTATACATCCTCGGACTCGGACACCATAATAACCCGCACTCCTATAACCATAAGGATAAAATTTACGAGGGGAATCATAGATTCTTCGGCGAGTTTGGTTATAGACAGCGCCGATATTGTAGAGGTTTGGAAATGGAAGATTATAAGATACTTCGGCATAGAGCAACTCTTCGTAGATACCAGCACTTTAAGATTATATTATCACCATTTTTCGGACTCAACGGTTAGATGGTTTGATACGACATTTATGACATCAAGGTTCATGTACAAGTATGCTCCACCACCTATGGATTCTTTCCGTTTGGCCGTTATAAATCCTCCTATGGGTTCAAACGCACCACCGAACATAAGTATATTTACCAAGTTCAATCATCCTTTGGATCCGAGGACCGTAAAGGACACAATGTTATGGGTAAATGGCAGCGGTGTTATGCTGAGATTCTCAATAATAGACGATTCCATAAGCCCTCTTGATAAGTATCTGTTTATGAATTCATTTTCCTTAGGTGATACGGTTAAATTCAAGGTTGACCCAAGGCTTAGAAATCTATGGGGATCTTCTCTGGCAAGACCCGAATCAACCGTATTTTATGTTTCCATCTCAGATATGACGCCACCGGTTATAAAGGTTCTCATAGATTCCGATACCACGGATATAGACACCTTAGTCATATATCAACCTTACTCTGCGAATGTTATGGCATTTATAAGCGACTTACCGCCCATTCCTGGTGTGGCGGATGCATGGATAGCGGATAGTAATCTTAATAGATTGGCGACCTTGATTCCTTGCGATAGCGCATCAACATACTCAAATCCCGATTCCGTATGCGTCAGTATCAGTTCCCTATCGGCACCCGATGGAATATACAAGATCTACGCTTTAGCCAGAGATTTCGCAGGAAATATAGGTAAAGACTCCTTTTATATTCGTATAGTTGATACGGTTTCACCTTATATAATCAGCACATTCCCCTCCAATGGATCCACGGGTGTCCCCAACGGAACATCAGTACAAATAACCTTCAACGAGCCTATGAAAAGAAATGTATTCTATCGGAACTCCATAAACATAAGGTTCGGATCCACCGTGTTGGATTCAACGCAATACAATTACACATGGCTAACTTCAAGGATAATAAGTATAATACCTCGTATCCCTCTTCCTTATGCGGAAACGGTATGGGTATATGTGGATTCTTTGTACGATCTGGTGAATAACAAGGTTAGAAGAGACTCGTTCTATTTTATAACTCAGGAGAAGGAGGATGTATTCATTGACTTTGTAATGGTTGTGCCGGATAGCGTATTCTCGGGTGATAGCGTTCTGGTTATCGCTCAGGCCTCATCCGCATTCACGATAAGGGGAGGAAAGTTCTATCTAAACGGCTCCCCTTATGATACCGCTTATGCTTATGACGGTTCATTTGACGAAACCGTTGAGACCTTAAAAGTGTATATAAGGACGGATAATTTATCTCCGGGCACTTACACGGTTGAGGTTGAGGCTTACAACGATTATAAAACTTCCAGCAGAGCATCGGCAACCTTCAAAGTTCTCAAAAAACCCAATCTATTGGAACCCGAGAATGTGATAGTTATACCGAATCCAGTTAAAGGTAGCGGCAAAGTCCGTATAAGGGTTGGGGATGATGGCACATCGGGTCAGGTGAATTTAACGATTGAGGTCTTCTCACCTAAGATAAAGAGAGTTTTCCATAGGGAGATCACGACCAACAAACTGACAACCGTTGAAATAACTTTGCCCGAGCTTCCCCCTGATCTCTACATACTCAGAGTTAGAGCGAAGGATAAGAAGGTTGAGAAGTGGTTCGGTGTTATAAGGTGATTCAGTATTCATCCCATGCGAATCCCACGAGTATTTTGCCGAATATCCCCGAGGTTTTTATATCCGGAGGATTCATAACATCGCCAAAGTTCGTGCTCCAAGGACTTTTATAAAATGTGAATACATAGCCGAAGCTTATGCCGAATGAAAAACCAAAGTCAAAATGTGAGTTTAATGCTAATATACCGATATATTGAATATTCTGCATGCTTGTGGATTGCGAAGGATCCCCCAACTCGTTGAAATCCACATTGCCGATATAACCGGCTTCCAGCTTGAACCTTGATACTCCCACGCCTGCTGACGGATAAACCAGAAAATTCCTTTCTTTAAGCCTATTGTGATATATCAAGTATCCCACACCGATATAGGCCATATCCCAGTTGAACTTCACCCTTTTCCCTTCGGCCTCCCCTTGAAGTTCCAAAAATCTTTCCCACGACACCGGAAAGAAGAAATCCTCATATCTGATATATCCATCCACACCGAGCGTAATCCTGTTGAATTCAGGGTACCGATAGTTTAAATATGATAGCTTGTTTAGAATTGGCGACAGATTCATTTGAAACCATCCAGCGGTCAAAAATACTCCCAAGTTCATTTCTCACCGATCACATCACCAACTATGTTTCCATTCCTGCTTACGCGCAAGTTGGTGATTATCATATCTCCTTTCCCCGACACATAACCCTTAACCTTGAATTCACACATTCTATTCCCCAGTATCACAAGGTTTTTTCCATCGGAACTCAATATCCTCTTCTTATTCGTTTTTAATAGAAACACGGGCTCCGGAAATCCTGGACCGTAGGGTTCAAGAGAATTTTTATCTCTCCAAAAACTTTCATCAAGCAGCTCCTCATAATACACCTCGGCATCTATATCTATCTTCCTTACGAAACCCTCAGGTGCCACTTCCAAAGCATAATTCATAAGATGCCTTTTAAGGTCATCCAATAATGATGTTTTGATCGTAAAACCTCCCGCCAAAGAGTGTCCCCCGTAGTTCTCAAAGAGGTGTCCGACCCTATTCAAACTCTCAAAGACATTGAATGGCTCTATACCTCTCGCGGAACCTTTTGATACATCACCGTTTATACTTATGACAAATGAAGGTTTATTGAATGTCTCAAGGAGTTTTGATGCGACTATACCTATAACCCCTTCATGCAAATTCTCCCCGTAAGCGAATATTATAGGCTCATCTGGATTCAACTTGGAAACCAGAAAATCAAAGATCCTATTTTGAACTATTTGCCTTCTTCTATTCAATTCCTCTATCTCCCTCGCGAATCCCACCACATCCTTACCCTTCGTTTTTGTTAAGAGTTCAAAGGATCTCATGGCAGTTTTCATTCTTCCTGCGGCGTTCAATCTCGGAGCTATTATAAAAGCTATGTGCCATGTCCTTATAGGAGGCGATATGTTTGCACTTTTAAATATGGCCTTAAAACCCGCCTTCGCTTTACCTTCGGACAGAACCCTTAATCCATGCTTTACCAACAGTCTATTTTCTCCCACGAGCTCTCCCAAATCCGCTATCGTACCTACTGCGAATAAATCAAGAAGAGAATATAGTTTGCTTTTATACTCATCAAACATGCCCAATTTGGTATATATGGCATGGGCTAACTTAAAGGCGACACCCACGCCTGTCAATTTATCGTTCGGGTATCCTTCTGGATGGAGAATTATGGTTTCTGGTACATTCTGAGGTTTCATATGGTGGTCGGTTATTATCACATCAATGCCGTAGGATTTTGCCAAGGATACCTCATCCCTTGAAGATATACCACAATCAACCGTTATTATCAATTTAACATGCTTGTCAATGGCTTCCTTAATGGCATTTGGAGAGAATCCATATCCCTCAGAGAATCTGTCGGGTATGTACGGTATAGGTCTCAATCCCAAATCTCTTAAAACTCTATAAAGCAAGGCTAAGGATGTTATGCCATCGGCATCATAATCGCCGTGAATCAGAACCTTTTCGTTTTTACGGATAGCGTAGATTATTCTATCAACAGCCTCCTCAATACCTCGCATCTCCATAGGATCATAGGCCTTTTCAAGATTAAGCTCTTCTAAGGATATTTTACGATTTGCGAGGAGCTGCCTAAAAGGCCTTGATAGTGGAGCATCGTATTCCTCATCAACTGGTAGCACGAATTCCGTCATGGAAGAAGGGTATTATAAGGATGATTTAAAGGGAAACTTTTAGAACCCTGATTTCATCCCCTATACGCAGTTTTATAAGATAAGTTCCCTTCGTTAAGTTTAGGTCATAAGTGTATGTGCCGCTAGGCAGGTATCCCAAGCTTACCCTGCGTATGAGGTTGCCTCTCGTATCGTATATACTAAATCCAACATATGAGGGAACCCCGATATTTATAATTAAACTCCGTCCGGATAACCGCACACCCGAGGTTAAACTCCTTTGAGTGTGTTCTCGTATATTTGTAAATTCGGATAATCTCACTATGAATGCATCCAACATACCATAATAACCGAAGAACACTCTATTAGTGGCGAAATTCAAAGAATTTCCCGTAAAACCGCAGATGAAAATCACACCTAGGGTATCTAAGGATACCGATAGGGCATAATCGTAATAGCTGGAAGCCAAAATATCGGTTTTTATGTGATCGGATAAATCGTAGGTGAGCATGGTAATGAAAGCATCGGAATATCCAGGTATCCCATAGATATTCCTACTTGGAGCGAAATCCGCATAATTTCCAGTTGCTCCAACCACTAATATATTCCCCTCTATATCCGCAACAGCTGAATACGCCACATCAAACGAACTGGAACCCAAGATAGCCGTACCTTTATGAGCCAGTACATCCTTGGATAGCTTGCTAACGAAGGCGTCCCATGTTCCCGGCGTTCCAAGCACCTTCCTGCTCGGTGCAAAATTGAAATATCTGCTGGTTTTACCTGCAACGATTATGTTCCTATCTCCTTCAAGGGATATGGAATAGGCTAAATCATCGTCATCAGAACATAGTATCGCCGTTTTTATGTGCCTTGCCAAACTGTTAGACAGCTTTGTTATAAAAACATCCATCCATCCCTGCGTACCTAGTATGATCCTACTCGGGGCGAAATTATAGGAATTGGTGGTATAACCCACGACAAATACGTTTCCAGAATCATCTATAACCATATCCTTGGCTATGTCATCACCACTGGAAGTCAGTATAGCCGTAGCTATATGCACCTGTAAATCTTCGCTCAGCTTACTGACGAACGCGTCCTTCCAACCTCCTGGTGATCCAAATACGGCTCTACTTGGGGCGAAATCGTCGGAATTTGTCGTATAACCCGATATGAATATGTTTCCAGAATCATCCACGGCCACACCGTAGGCATAATCATCGCCGGTTGATGTCACTATTGCGGTGGCTATATGGGTTGATAGATCATTGGACAATTTACTCACGAACGCATTTATACCCCCCGCCAATCCGAACCATTTCCTGCTGGGGGCAAAAGCTATGGTTGCTGTGGCACCTGCGACCAAAACATTATTAAATTCATCTAAGGTTATAGAGTGCGCTTCATCGTTGTATCTGGATGCTAAAATGGCCGTTGATAAATGAGTTGAAAGATCATTACTCAACTTACTCACAAAGGCATCCCTATTGCCTGCGTATCCCAAAACCGTTCTACTTGATGAAAATCTCGTATAATTATCCGTCCAACCCACAATGAAAACATCGCCATTGCTATCAACTGTCATATCAAACGCCTGATCATTGGTATCGGAAGAAACTATCGCTGTAATAATGGGATCAATTACCAATGTATATCTCCCGTCCCAATTCTTAACTTTAAATCTCATTTCACCATCTCTTATATCAACAGATAAATTTACACTTTCAGAGCCTTGATAAGCCCTCAATTCGCTAATTCTAACTGTCCTCCTACCATTTACATCTCCTTCAATTTTTAATCTTATATCCTCAGGATTTCCATTCGGATATACAATAAACTGAATTTCAACTGTACCCTTTTCACCTGCGGTTAATATCGCATCAATCTTAGGATAAACCTCCCTTAGAACCACCCTTTTGTATGTGGGTATATTACTTATGGATTCGTTCTGCCCAAAGTAATGAAACCTCGTTATTAATGGCATATCCCCAGTGATAAACTTGGGTTTTGAATTAAAAGATACCCTTACACCGTTTATGTTTATGGAACCATCTTGTAAGATATATACGGTAGATGGATGCAATGAATAAAACACCACTTCGTTAGGCAATTGACCTATGTTCTGCGTAAAAATCATACTTAAACCTTTGGTATAAATTTCATCAACATCCAATTGACCTGCGTATAACAAAAGCATATTAAATATTATCAAACCGACGATTATAAAGGAGTCAGAAGATTGTAAGCCAGTCCTCTGCCATCCACCACCCTTATGTTCTAACTACCAATTTCTCCAAAAGATATCCACCTACAAACAGGAGAATTCCGACTATGAATAGGATAAACTCCCATTTCATACTTCCTTTAACTATTCCAGCGTACAACCCGAGCAATATCCAACATATACCGCTTACCTGCGAGAACTTCGCTATAAAATAGCTAAAAATCTGCATTACGGTGATTTTATAGGGGAACCAAATTCTTCACACAAAAAAATTTTTCAGCTATAAAATACCCGTATATGACACGCAGGGAGTTTTTAAAGCTTGTAGGTATAGGAGTGATTGTGGGTAGCATAGGAAGTTTGATTAAATGGGGAAAACTCCAGGGAAAGGATCTGACACTCAACGAGACAGGAGCGAGAATATACAAGGGATACAAAGAAGGCAGGACTGCTGAGCAGATAGCAAGCGATCTCGTAGCAGAATACGATGTGGATTTTAAAACGGCTCTTAAAGACACCAAGGAATTTCTGGCTTTGCTGCGCTCTCTGGGCGTTTAGCGGTTGCATATACACTTTCGGAACGAGCCTACCAAGAGGGTATAATAAGGTTTATTTTTCTATACCGCAGAATCAAACGGGTTATCCGTTGGTTCAGGATCTATCTTTGGCTTATGGTTTAAGTTTTCTAAGATCCGATGGAAGGTTGAAACCTACGGATAGCGCGAGTGCAAAGTTGATAATAAAGACCACATTCAAAACCTACACAAAGACACCTGATCAGTATGACAACACGGGTAAGGTAATATCTTACCGTATAGTTTTAAACGGTGAAATAAAATTCGTGGATATTGAAAATGGGCAGGATTTCGTAAAACCCACGACCATTTCGGGGAATGCTCTATGGTTTCCCGATAGGGAAAGTGAAGAGGAAGCGTTAAAGAAGGCGATAGAGGATTTTTATCGCCAAAGTCTAAGATACCTTTTCTCTCAAATTCAATGGTAAGCGCGGTTATACTCGCGGCAGGAAAAGGCAGAAGGATAGGTTTCAAGAAACAATTTTTCAGAGTCGGTGGAAAACCTATGCTCTACCATTCAATTGAGGTTTTTAAACGCCTCGGCATAGAGGATATCATCATAGTGGTCCCAAAGGATATTCCAGAAAATATTAAGGGAATTCTAAAAGATTTCAAAGCTGTGGAAGGTGGGAAAGAGAGGATGGATTCGGTTTATAATGGTGTCAAGGTGGCGGAAGGGGAGTACGTTCTCGTGCATGACAGTGCGAGGGCCAACCTTTCAATAGAAGTGGCAAAAAGGGTTTTATATGAGGAAGGAGAATGCGTAATACCTGTGATAAGGTCTTCCGATAGTGTTATATACAAAGGTAAATATGTAAATCGGGAGGAAACCTTTCTCGTTCAGACACCTCAAAAGGTTAAAAGGGATCTCTATATAAAGGCCTATGAAATGTCCGGCGGAAAGGTTTTTCCGGATGAAGGTAGTTTGATTTCGGAGGTGCTGGGTATAAGGCCCAAGTTCGTTGATGGTGATAGGTGGAATTTTAAGATAACTTACAGGGATGACTTGGAAGTTTTTGTGAAAATGAAAACGGAAAATCTATTCGCTTTTAGCTATGATATACACAGACTCGTTAAAGGTATTCCGTTGTACTTGGGCGGTATTAAGGTTTCGGATGAACTTGGAGCGTTGGGACATTCGGATGGGGATGTCATAATACATTCCATAGTTGATGCCGCGCTTTCATCCTTGGGATATGGAGATATAGGCTCTGTGTTCCCCGATGACGATCCAAGATGGAAGGGTGTGAGAAGCGAGGTGTTTGCCGAGATCACCATGGATATTCTCAAAAAGGAAGGTTGGAGAATAAAAAATGCCGATATAGTCGTGATACTTTCAAAGCCCAGAATTTCACCTTTGAGAGAAAAAATAGTTGAGAATCTAAAACGGCTCTTTGGTTTGGAAAGGGTATCCTTAAAGGCAAAGAGTGGAAACACCTTCTTTGAGGACGCGGTTCAATGCTACGCGTTTATTACCTTGGCACCCTTAGAATATCCGTATGAAGTTTGATCTTGAAGAAGAACACCTGATACTGAGAGATACGGTTAGGGATTTCGCAGAAAAATTTATAAGGCCCATAGCGAGCGAGATAGATGAAAAGGAAGAATTCCCCTTTGAAAATGTAAGAAGGATGGGTGAGATGGGTTTTCTTGGTATCAAGGTATCCCCTGAGTATGGAGGTGCGGGTATGGATACATTGGCATATATAATCCTCATAGAGGAACTATCAAAGGTCTGCCCTTCGCATGGTGTCATAGCATCCGTGAATAATTCTTTGTACGCCTATGGTTTGGAGAGATTCGGTACGGAGGAACAGAAAGAAAGGTTCCTCAAACCGTTGGTATCACCTGAAACTGCGGGATCCAAAACGGGAAATAAGATAAACATAGGGGCGTTCGCTTTAACGGAGCCTCATACCGGATCCGATGCGGCGAGTTTGAGATCAAGGGCGGTTAAGAAGGGTTCAAAGTACATAATAAACGGTCAAAAAGTTTGGATAACCAACGGCCCAGTTGCAAAATACATCATATTTTTTGCTCAAACCGATCCTGACAAGGGACATAAAGGTATAACATCCTTTATAATTGACATGGAAAGGGAAGGGGCGAGGGTGGGATCCAAGGAGAGGAAGCTGGGTATAAGAGGGGCGTGGAGTGGAGAAATCGTTCTTGAAGATTACGAGGCGGATGAGAGCGAGGTTTTGGGAGAGGAGGGTCAGGGATTTAAGATAGCGATGGAAATACTCAACGATGGTAGGATAGGCATAGGTGCGCAAGCATTGGGTATAGCAGAAGGTGCTTATGAAGAAGCGAAGGAATTCTCAAAGAATAGATTTACCTTCGGAAAACCGATTTACGAGCACGAAGCCGTCGGATTCACTTTGGCGGATATGTGGATGAGGATAGAGGCGGCAAGGCTATTACTTTATAAGGCGGCATACTTAAAGGATTCCGGAAAGGAATATTACTGGGCCTCATCCATGGCTAAGCTTTTCGCCAGCGAAGTGGCAATGTGGGTAACTACAAAAGCCATACAGATAATGGGATCAATGGGTTATTCAAGGGAAACTAATTCACAAAGGCTTTTTAGGGATGCAAAAGTAACCGAGATATACGAAGGAACAAGTGAGATACAGAGGTTGATCCTACTCAGGAAATTGATAAAGTCATAGAAACACCAATAGGCTCTAAGCCTTTCTTTGACCGAAATCCCTCAGCTTAAACCCTTCAGGGTTTAATACTTCAACCTCACCCTTGTCCTTATACTTGAAAACCAACAAACCGTTCTTAATGGCAAACTTATCAACACCTTCTTGCAATTTCAACCCTGCAACGGCCCCATAAACCCTATATCTACCCTTATACTCAGGAAAGAAACTTAAAAACTTATCCTTCAACTTTCCAATGAAATCCTCAACATCTTCAACCTTTAAGGTGGTCTTAACTTCAACTACGATAACCTCGTTCTCACACCCAGCCAATATATCTATCTCTATACTCTCCGAACCTATCCTTTTCTTCACATTCTCAATGATGTACTCAACATTAAATCCTACCTCCTTTAATGCATCTTCAATGTTATCAAATACTATCTTCTCACTGAAATTCTTCCATACTCCGTTCAACTCGCTTATGGCCTTCGTTAAGGCTTTTATTCGTCTATCAGTTTCCTTTAACCGCTTATCAGTTTCTCTCATCTTTCTATCCGTCTCTTTCATCTGCTCATCTGTCTTTTTCTGGCTTTCTGTGAGCTCTTTTATCTTTTTATCGGTTTCTTTCTGACTTTCCTTTAACCTCTCTATTGATATTCTTGTTTCCCTTAAAGCCTCCTTAATTTCCCTTAAACCTTCAAGTATATTCTCTTTCTCCTTCTCCGACATAATTGAGTATTATAAAGTTGAAAAATCCCTCAGATTAAACCCCTCAGGGTTCAATACCTCAACCTCACCTTTGTCTTTATACCTAAAAACCAACAAGCCGTTCTTAATGGCAAACTCATCAACACCTTCCTGAAAGTTTATACCGATAACAACACCATAAACCTTATATCTACCTTTAAACTCAGGAAAGAAATCTAAAAACTTCTTCTTCAACTTCTTAACGAACCTCCTAACATGCTCAACCTTTAAAGTAGTTTTAACCTCCATCACTAAAACATAATCCTCACCAACCGCCAATATATCTATCTCCATCTGCTTAGAATTATGTTCCCTCTTTAAGTTCCTACTTATTACGAACTCCTTAAATCCTAAGGCGTTCAGTGTGTTTTCTATGTTATCAAATACTATCTTCTCGCTGAACCTTTTCCATACACCGTTCAATTCGCTTATCGCTTTCGTTACGGCTTTTATCTGATAGTCTGTTTTCTTCTGACTCTCCATAAGTTCCCTCATCTTTTTATCAGTCTCCTCCTGACTTTTCACCAGTTCCTTTATCTTTTTATCAGTCTCCCTCATTTTTTCCTCCAATTCCTTTAAACCTTTCCAAAACTCTTCCCTGTAATCCTTAGCCATAATTGAGTATTATACAGTTGAAAAACCCCTCAGGGTTCAATACT
>WGFI01000008.1 GCA_015492295.1 Caldifarciminota bacterium | reverse complement strand
TCCTTATGAGTTCATGCTCCCTATATACGCTCTTGTTGAACCTCAAATAGGCGCTGACCCTACTGAGGAAGAATAGAATAACAGGCTGATAATCAACGGTCTCCACCTCATAATCCTTCCTCCTTTTCTTCACCTTTATGCTTGAAAAACCTGTATATCTATAAGGCGCTATGACATATAAATAGTTGTCCCCATCACCACTCAGGGTATAATAGCTCTCCGCGAAATCAACACTTACAGACCTATTCGTATATAACGCCACACTATCCGTCCAAATGCTCAAAACTATATCCAAACTCGTATCTAATGCTGCAATATAGGCTCTACTTACAAACTCCTTTGGCGAGGTTATGGGTATGTCAAAGGGTTTGGGGATGAATCTGGGATGAAGAGAAGTGTCCCCTTTTATAGCCTTTTCAATATACCGATAAAACAAATACGAATTCTCCTTTATGTTGAAATGATCAACCTCCCAAGGCCAAGGATTTCCACTACAATCCAGACCACTCCAACTTGTCGGTATCGTTGATATAACATAAGTCTTATCATTAAAATTACTGTTCCTTTCGTATAAACTGTTGAACTCAACCACTCCATCGTTGCACCCCGCTCCCATAAGATACCTTAGAATCATACATGAAACCTGAGTATGGCCACCCGAAAGAGTAGGATAAGTGCCACATTTCCATTCAGGCGTCCATCCTATCCCAGACCATACTATTAGAGAATCCTCGCCTATCTCACTCTCATAATTCGCCCTCCATGACCTTACCATATCCGAAGTGAGTATTCTAGAATCCGGCAATATTTCATTACATGCCACTAAATTCTTAGCTATCGCCCACATACCCAAGCAACCCGCCATGCATCCCCCGAGGCACAGCAGATTACTTCCGCAAGCTTTACCACACCCAATAGAACAAATCGCTAACCAAACTCTATATCCCCAACCACTTGCAGAATTGCAAAAGCTGGCAAGCTTGGTGCCATAAAAAGGTGTCGCCAATGCCACGATCCTCTTTACATAAGGGTTATGTTTCAGATAGACCACACCTTCCGATTCAAGCCCTCCCCTACTGTGAGCCACTATGACTATATCCCTATTCCAAGTTGTATCGTAATGGGAATATATATAATTCCCTAACTCACGAATGAGAGAATCGAGTAAATTTGTATTCGGCCAGAATAAACTTGAACCCCAACCGCACTCAGGTTTCGCCTCTAAATTATGAGCGAAAAGATCCACAACTGCGACCCTGTATCCTTTTTCTAAGAGATTATTTTTAAGGAAATCCATAGAATACCTATCGCCACCCGTCCCATGAACCAGAACCACTACGGGAAGATCTTTAATGGTGGAATCTGAATCGGGGGATATAATATTGGGATAATAGAATATGCCCAACTCATCATCAGTTTCATCGCAAGGCACCTCAAATGACCATGAAAAATCCTCACCACCTCCACCTCCATCATCCTCACCGTTCCAAGCAGGATCGCACGGTCCTGGAATATCCGGAGGCAAGTCATAAGTTGAATCTGGATCTGCATCGGGTTCTATACAGCATATACCCCTAGGATAGCTCTCGCTCGTGCGACAGAATCCTATATGACAGTACCTAACTATGGGAGTATCAATTAAGATGCAGCACGGCTGACCTATGTATCCGCATATCTCATCCATAGGCTTCACCTCACCATTATCCCCTGTGCTGGCAAGCATCGGAGAGAAAGAGAGGAGGGATAGAAGTATAACCCCTACGCGCCATACCTCTTTGCTTACCAGCCCTTTCATAGGGTGGGTATTATAAAGGTGATTTTTGTATGAGTTGGGAAATATCCCTTTAACCGATTTCAAGCATATTTTGTGGAAAACTTATTCCAAAACCCACTTGAAAAATACGGCTACAAACCTTAAAATAGTTGGTGATGATAATGTTTTTAATAGCTCAATCGGCACTGCAAACGGATTGGTCGGGGGGGCCTGGTGTATGCGGTGTGGTCCCCTCTTGGGGAAATACTTTCTGCTCGGCGAGTGCCGATATGTTTTATCTCTTTGTAGGGAAACTCAGATTGAGGGGAGTTTTTAGAACATTGAACGAGCATAATGTTGATAATTCCATAGGGGGTTGGGACAATGATCCCGATATAGTTGATCTTGACATTGATGGGGACAACGATTTGCTCGTTTCCGATGAATCGGGACCCAATGTGGTATATTGGTATGAGAATACCGGTTGTGGGGATTTTACGAGATACACCATAGATCCCGATATATGCAGCGTTGATGAGGTGGTAGCGGCAGATTATCAAGGCGATGGCGATATGGATGTATTTGCCGCATCGCATCCATGCTCGGGAAAGGATGTTGTACTGTACAGAAACGATGGGGGGATGAGTTTTACGATCAATGTTATAGATCCCGCCATAGCTTCAAGCTCGGAGGGCGAGGGTATAGATGCAGGGGATCTTGACAACGATGGCGATATAGATATAGCCGTAAGTTGGCTTGCGGGGGGTTTATACTGGTATGAAAACTTGGGAGCATCGTGGAGCAAACATCCCATAGCTTCATCAGGATTGGGAACCTCTTGGGATGTCCTAATAGACGACTATGACTTAGATGGGGACAATGATATAGCCCTCGCCACACGGAACGCTTTAAGGATATTTAGAAACGATGGTGGAGGAATATTTACGCAGATCATCGTGGATAATACGCTTTCGGATGGATACGGGCTCGCGAAAGGTGATATGGACAACGACGGGGATATTGACCTCATACTTACGGATAGGTCGGGTAAAGTGTTCCTTTATAGGAACGATGGGGGATTAGTATTTACAAGGATGGTTGTGGATAATTCTGCTGCAAGGCCTATGGGCGTTCAGGTTGCGGATTTTGAACCCGATGGGGATCTTGATATAGCGGTTGCCGATCAAAACGCCCAAAGAATATACATATATCTCAACGACGGTTTCCTCAACTTTTTCAGAACCATACCTTCAATACCAAACAGACATTACTTTGGAGTGGGTATAGGGGATCTCAACAGCGATGCATCTCCCGATATACTCGTGAGAGCGGGAACGACCTCTGGGAAGGAGGGTTTATGGTGGTATCAAACCGTGCTTCTTTACGCGCCTTACGCCACATTGACCTCTTCCATTTACGATGCGGGTTTTCAAAGGAGATGGACACAGGTCAGAGTGCAGTACGCGAACTGCAATCCTCCCGCTTCTGGGAAAAGGATAGAGCTGTATGTCAGGGTATCCAGGGATAACATAAGCTGGACATCTTGGATAGGTCCCTATGTATTCACTGGAAGCGGAGTGCAAAACCTGTATCAGCCTTCAATAATAGGCTCCGATACCTTCGTAGTTCAAAATTTCAGGTACCTGCAATATAGGGTGGAGCTTTACGCGAGTTCGGATTCCACCCTATCCCCCATACTTGATGAAATAGAGTTTATTTATGATCCTCTCGGTGGCGATGATGAGTTAAGCGTCTATGAGATCGTGGGGAATTATGTTAAATTCAACGCTAAGGGTGAGGTTTTGATACTCTCACCCGATGGAAGATATGTATATAAAGGGTATGGGAATGGGAGCGTAAAACTCCGTAAGGGTATATACATGCTTATAATCAAAGGCCACGGAAAAACCGTTAAGAAAAAGCTCATCATCAGGTAGGTATTTTTCACCCTTAAAATTCTATCTATGCTTGCGCTGTTTATAAGTTATACTTATACAGTTGATTTCTCCACCGTCAATTACAGGGTTGAAATACCCAATTTTCCCGTTTTTAAGGTGAAAGTGTTTAAGGTTCCCTTAAACCCGGGTGAGAGTTTGGCGGTGAGTATAAATTCCTACCGAAGGTATAAAACTCAACCCACCATATATCCCGATATAAACTATTTCTTTGAGAATCAGAGGTACTTTAAGGAGCCCCAAAAGAACGTACCTTCAAAGCCCGTAAATATAGTTTATGGTTTCATCCGTGGGAAGAAGTGGGCCTTCGTATCAGTTGTTGATCTTGTAAAGGAAGGTGGAGTATTCTACCGATACGATAACATATCATTCTCACTACGGAAAATACCAAAGAGGAGGAGGGAAGTCTTCTCATCCCTACCTTTAAATACATCCCTTGATATGATAATAATAACCGATAGTTCCTTAGTTGAACCCTTTGATTCGCTCGCCATGTTTAAAACTCTGAGAGGTATAAGGACAAAAGTTTTTACAACCGATTACATATACTCTGCATTTCCGGGAAGAACCTATGAGGAGAAGATCAGGAACTTCATAAAATGGGCATATACGAATTGGGGAATAAGATTCGTTTTAATAGGTGGAAGTAGGGAGGTCGTTCCGGCACCGAGAATAGATATGGCATCGGCGGATGAATACAATTATGGGTATAATATGCAATCCGATGCTTATTACTCTGCACTTGATGGTGATTGGAATTACAACGGAAATTACCTTCTCGGAGAACTTTCCGACACCATAGATATATTCCCGGATGTAGCCGTAGGAAGGATACCTATAACCGACCCTTATTCCGCTATGGAGATAGTAAGAAGGATAATATTTTACGAAACCCATTATTTATACGCTCATCCTCCTAAGGCCCTACTTCATGCATCAAAATTCATAGTGAATAACGATGCCTGCGGATATGTGTCCATGATGGATCCTTTCATCTCTCCGTATATAACCACCTCTCAACTTTGCGAGCAGGACACACCCGTAAGGGATATATCCATGAGTGAATTGATTGACAGTTTGAACAACGCAACGATATTCTGGGGTTTCTCACACTCAAATTACAGGGTTTTCGTTGTAAATATAGATTCAACTACCGTCGTCTTTCAATATCATGACATTTTTAGGATGAATACGGATTCAACCCCTTTGATATGGTTGCACACAGGATGTCTCATAAACTCTCCCAACACAAATTCCTTAGGTGCTATGATATTTAAATTGGGGAAAAGTATAGCGTCCTATGGACCTCAGAAGGAGAGCGCTCCATCCATAGGTATAAACCTCGTGGGCAACGGATTTGAAGGTGCGTTAAACGATTCGTCCGGCCCTTATGTTGGATTCATAGACGTTTATGCTAAGATCTTTGCGGCCTCTTTGGGATACATAGAATCCTACATTTACGAGAGCGTCAGCTACGGTCTCATAGGGGATCCATCAACCGTTATATATAAATCCACACCTTCAACCATGTCTCCCACAGTGTCCCTGGTGGGGGACACCTTGACCATATCCGGGGCACCTACGAATGCCCTTGTGGTTGTGGTTCAGAACGGTGTAGAGATACTCAGGGACAGCGTAGATGCCATGGGAAGCCTCGTAAGGAAACTACCTTTAAGAGGTTCAGGAGATATATACATAGGAATAAACGCTTGGGGATACCTGCCGCTTATGGATACGATAACAGTTTCAAGCGTATCCTCACTGACATTGAAGAACCTGAGCATTTCAAGCGTTTTCGCCGGTAGGAATGTCTCATTAACGGGATGGTTAAAGAACACATCATCATCCGCAGCCACATCTCCCTTCATAAAGTTCATAGGCTTACAGAATATATCCTCCGATTCCACAACCTTGCCCGATATACCCCCGGGAGATTCCGTTAGTTTCAGTTTGAGTTTGAATATCGGTAGGTTCGTAGGCAATAGAAATATAGTGGGTCAGGTTATATACGGATGTTCCTCGTGCGATACGCTGATAGACACATTCGTGGTTATGGGTAAGGGTCCAAAGCTTAGATTCGTAGGAGCATACATAGATACCTCCGGTGGATTTATCACCCTCAAACTCTTGGTTTATAACGAGGGTGGGGGACCATCGGACAGCAATTTCGCTGAACTTTATTCGGGAGCTTTCACGATGGTATCTCCGGGGATGTACGCGAACCTACAACCTTTGAAATATACCGATACATCCTTCAAAGTTGTTCTATCGGGAACATATTCGGGTGGCTCTCCTTTGAGATTAAGAATATACAACAACTTCGGAGATACCGTACTCGCCCGCATAATACTTCCAGACAGTTTGCCACCACCACCTTCCGTAGCCACAGAACCGGGGGATGGATATATAAAGGTCCTTTGGTTTGGATCCGCAAACGGGTATGTAATATACAGGGATTCCTTCGTTCTGAATGTCGTCCCTGGAAATTGGTCCTTCGTAAAGGATATGCTATCCGATGGAAATCTCAGGTGTTATAGCGTCGCTGGAATAGTGGAAGGAGTTATAGGTAATCGGAGCCCTTACTATTGCAACAAACCGAATCCACCGAAGAGATTCTATCCTGTGGATGTACTTTACCCATTACACAGGACGATACCCTTGGCCGCACAACTTGACAGAACCACACCCGAATACGAGATAGTATTCTCTTCATTGTACAACACGGTTCAAGCCTATGATTACAGAGGAAATTTATTGTGGAGATATACGGTTGATAGTTATCCGAATCTTACGGAAATCTCAGCATCCCCGGCTGTTGGGGATGTGAATGGTGATGGCAATTATGAAGTTATATTCGGAATAGCTGGAACTCAGCCGGGAATAATAGCTCTGGATAACTCGGGTAATTTCCTTTGGAAGCACGATCTTCCAAATGCACCGGTTGGTGTTGTGGTTCTCGGTCTATACAGAGGCGGAAGGGTACCCGACATCGCTTTCAGAGCGGGACCTAAGATATACTTCCTCAGCGGAGATGGAAGTTTGATAAACTCCTGTGGAAACTACCAATGGAGGGACGATTATATATCGGCGGGGGATATAGATAGGGACGGTATATGGGAGTTGATATTCGCCTCAAGGGACACCCTTTATGTTATAAATACCGACTGTACCAACAAGCCCGGTTTTCCCAAGAAGATGCCCCTGAGCGCCGTACGTGGAACGAGAATATACGATGTTGATGGGGACGGATACCTTGATATAATATACGACGGTGGAGATAAGACCTATGTCGTGGATAGATTTGGGAATATAAATTACACCATAGATTACATAAACTTCTCCAACTTTGATGTGCCTATGCCCTTGGATTGGAACGGCGATGGGAACATTGATTTGGCACTTCTCGGGAGCTATTTCTTTGAGGTTAGGAATCTTTCAGGTACGTTGATATACATGCAATCCGGAGAGCCGAATACGGGAGGCAGGCTTTTGGTATCTGGGGATATAGATGGGGATGGATCGGATGAAGGTATATTCAGCGACGCGAGAAGCAGGTTGTTCGTAAAGGGAAGATTCGGGGATCTGAAAGGTTATCCGATAGATCTGGGTCATGGGGACAGATATAGGGAGGAGGTCGTGAATGGAAGTTCCCTGATTTACGATGTTGATGGGGATGGTAAGATGGAGCTCTTCGCAGCCACCAACGGCAATAAATTTCACGGGTGGAACATTGGAATTACGGGGAATATAAGGTGGCCTATGGCGAGGGGAAACAGATGGAATTCAGGTTTCCCATCCTTTGAGATGCCCGATACCAATGTATTCGTTCAATCTTATGAATCAAACGGGTTAAGAAAACTAAATATATCCCTAAGCAAGGATGGTCATATAAAGATATTCGGAAGGAAAGGCCTGACTGTGAGTATCAAAATATACTCAATATCGGGAAGAAAGGTTTTCAGCAAGAGGATCCTGTTAAGTAAGGGTTATGCCGAGGTATCACCGAATCTGCCCCGTGGCATATACTTCGTTGAGGTTAAAGGTAAGGAGAGAATTCTTAAAAAGTTCATAAGATGATAACCTTAGTTCTATTGACATCAGCAGAGGACATATATATGAGAATCGTATTGGCCTTGCAAACGGATAAGGACAGCGCGATCCACCTCTTTGAAACATACAAAGATTCCTTACCCGATAGTTTAAAACTGCGAATAATAACCAAACTCGGATATGACCTCGGCGATTTTCTTAGGGATAGGATATCATCGGGTACCAAGGATCCATCTGTCTGGAAGACATATCTATATTCAAGGGTGGTTTTAAATAACATGTCCAAGAGGTCGGTTAAGAGGTTTATAAACAAGTATAAGAGGAGGTTTGAGGATATACCTGAGGTTTTGGATTTCGCGGGTGAGATACTTGAAAATTACGGTTTTCTGAATGATGCTAAGAAGTTTTATTCTGAGGCTTTAAAAAAGGGTTATGAGAAGTCCAAGAGGAACCTCGCGATAATATATGCCAAACTCGGTGAATGCGACTCATCCTTGAACCTTTTCAGAAACCTCAAAATAGAGGACGAAGATGAGTACGAAAAGAGGAGGATGTACCTATCTTTGGGTGTATGTTATGAGAGGAAGAACAGATATTCACAGGCGCTGAATTATTATCAAAAAGCTTATGAGATAAGGAAGGATACCCTTGTGGGTTTCAAGATAGCATACATACTCGCCAGACGCAATGGGGATGATGCCTTGGTGTTCTTAGCAAACATGTATGAGGATCTGGGTTTTTCAAGACCGAACCTTTATTGGGGTTATGCTTTGATAATGAGTAGATCCATAGAGAAGGTTAAGGAAGGTATAAGGGAGTTGGGTGAGTTTTTGGTTTTAAGGGGGGATGATGCAGGAGCGAGAAATATACTGATGCACGCATTTTTAAGACTCGGAGACACATTAACGGCATTAAAACATGCGAAGAGGGCTTATGAGCTTGAACCTGATGATGATGATTACAGGCTGGCTTACCTGATGCTGCTATCTTCAATTGAGGAAAATCCAAGGAAATTCGGGTATTTGTTAAAGGAGAAGGATAAGAAGGATCCCTTAGGGAAATTGGTCTTCGCGCGGTATTATAGAAAGCTCGGCGATAAATGGAAGGCGAGCGAGTTTTACGATGAGCTCGTTGAAATAGACCCCAAGAATACGGATCTTATGCTTGAAGCGTACTTCTACTTTAAGAGTATCCGCGATTTGAAGAGGGCTTTAAAGGTTATGAAAAAACTCGTAAAGAATTACCCCGATAGTTTGGGATACTGGTTTGAAATCGGAGATATATATCTCAGGATGAAAAAGCCGGATAGCATATACTCACTTTATAGGAATCTGCTAGATAGACTGGGTTTCAAATTGAAAGATTGTGATAGGGCATCCGTATTGAACAATTGGGCATATACTATGGCCCTTTTGAAGTATAAACTTGATACCGCGAAGATACTTATAGATGAGGCTTACAGATTATGTGAGAACGAGTACATACTTGATTCAAAGGGTTGGATATACTTCCTCGTAGGTAATGTGGATAAGGGAAAGTTCCTCGTTAAAAAGGCGCTTGAAGAGTATATGAGGAAGAATAGAACCGATCCCGAAGTCCTTTTGCACCTCTCAATAATACTCTGCGTATCTGAAAGAAGCGACACGGCGAGGAACATTTTAAAGGAGACTTGGAAATACCTGGATAAGGATTATCGTGAGTTCTATAAGGATTTCATCAGGATGTGCAAATGACGGCCGTAGAATATCCTACTTATGCTAACTTTACTTCTAGGGATACCGAGCGATCTGTTTTATAATCCTGTGAAGTTCGTTTCCTGGACGGTAATCAGGGTGTATCAGTTTTTCCTCTCCGACATTCAACCCGATGTGTGCAACTTTGAGCATAGTATATCCTGTTCAAGGTTCGCCAGAAAAGCGGTTGAGAGATACGGATTTTGGGGTATTCCTATGGCCTCCGATAGACTTCAAAGGTGCAATCCCGGTTCAAGGATGTTTGTAGGCGTGGTATATGACACCAAGGATGGGAAACTCATTGACACTTTGGAGCTGTTTTCTCCGAAGGTTAAGGAGGTACCAAGGATTCTTCTGAGATGATGTATGTTATCTTATCTTATGTGATCTTTTGGGCGTTCATCGTAGGCTATATCATTTATCTTCGCAGGTAAGATGTTTGTTGTAGGACTTTTAAAGAGGATAGGCCCCCATTGGAAAGTATTTTCACTTGCCACTGTGCTCTTGGTGATCTCATCAATCGTGGAAATCGTTATACCTCTCCTTGTGAAACACACCATAGATAACTACATACTACCTAAGTACGGTAAGGAGAGACTTACAGGTAAATACGCCGATATAACCAAAGTTCCGAAGTGGGAAGTACCTAAGAGATTCCTGCCAGAAAGGTACTACAAAACACCAGAAGGTTATATGACTCCAAAGGAAATATTCTCATTGCCGAAAGAAAAGATATACGAGTTGAGGAGTGGGGATATAAAGATGATACGGTTGATGTTCGCAGTATTTATAACTATGCTCCTCCTTAGATTCATAACATCCTACGGTTATATGTATCTCGGGAATAAAGTATCACAGAGCATATCCCATGAGCTCAGGATGGAAACATTTAAACACGCTTTGAGGCTTCCCGCGAGCTATTTCAATAAAACCCCTCTCGGTGTAGTTCTAACCAGATTGACAAACGATATATCCGCTATATCCATGGCATATACGGAAGGCTTTCTGGTCATGTTTAAGGATGTGTTCCTCTTCATTCTGGCCTTGATAGTCATGTTTAACATAAGCGTTAAACTCACCCTCCTCATACTGATACTCATCCCCCTGGTTCTCCTGTTCTCCTACATGTTCAGTAAAATAATAGCGAAGGCTTGGAGTAAGGTTAGGACCATAATAGCAAATCTTAACGCCTTCCTTCAAGAGAGTATATGGGGATTGAAACTCATACAGAATCTGGGCATATACAGGGAAATGGGAGGGAGGTTTGAAAGGTTGAACAGGGAACTCTACGAGGCATATATGAGGGTGGTGTATATATTCGGTATCTTCATGCCTTTAATATCTCTTTTGAGTTATATCGGCATAGCCATAATAATCTGGTATTCGGCCGGTGGAATATTGAGAAATGAGATAACTTTCGGGAGTCTGGTAGCTTTTCTCAGCTACATTGATACTCTGTTTCAACCTATAAGAGAATTCGGTCAGAGGATACAGACCTTACAGTCGGCCGTTGCCGGATATGAAAAAGTATCAAGATTTATGGAAGTTAAAGAGGAGAAATTTTCTGGTGAGAAGGCACCGAACGATTATAATGAGGTCATAGTCTTTGAGGATGTGAGCTTTTCATACGATGGGCAAAGATTCGCCGTAAGGAACATAAGCTTTAAAGTTCATAGGGGGGAGAAGATCGCTTTGGTGGGCAGAACGGGATCCGGGAAAAGCACGATTTTAAACCTCATGATGGGTTTCTTTCTACCGACTTATGGGGATGTCAAAGTCATGGGTTTATCAACGAAAGTGTGGGATAAGAGGTTTTTGAGGGAGCTGTACGCCCCAGTGATGCAAGAGCTTATGGTATTCTCAGACAGCATGGAAAGTAATCTTACCTTAGGATACGAGAAGGAGTATATAAATGTTCTGGAAGATATAGGGATAGGGCATCTGTTGAAAAAGAAATATAATGAACTGTCCATGGGTGAAAAGCAGCTGATAGCGATAGCGAGGGCTCTGATTTTCAATAGGCCTATAATAATATTTGATGAGGCTACAAGTAATCTTGATTCATTAACGGAGTTAAAGATACAAAGGATATTGAAAGAGAAATTTTCAGATAAAACTCTGATAATCGTGGCCCATAGATTGGCGACGGCTATGCTCGCCGATAGAATAATAGTTTTGAAAGATGGTAGGATAGTTGAAGTGGGAACGCATGAGGAACTTTTGGAAAGGAGGGGAGCGTATTATAACCTTTATAAGTTGCAGGTTGGGACTATTTAAGGAGGATATTCGCAAACCTTTCAGCCCAATTCTCACCCCTTATGAGATTTAAATTGTTCTTCATTTTTAAAGATAACTCATTTCGCAGGTGGGAAGATTTGAGTTTTGTAAGGATGGATTTTAATGTCTTTACATCGCCCGTTTTAAATCTCAGAGACCTATCAACCAAATCCTTCGCTCCCACGCTTTCCGAAACCACGGGTATAACCCCGGATGACAACGCCTCAACTACAACATAACCAAAGACTTCATTCTTAGAGGGTAGGACGATAGCATCAAATTTCTTTAATAACCTTGGTATTTCATCGTAATCCTTCCATCCCAAGAACTTCACATTTATGTTCAATCTTCTCGATAGCTCCTTTAACCTTTCCTTTTCCTCGCCTTCCCCTACTATGTATAGATTTATCCATCGCTCATTACGCAAGGCTTTCAACAGAACATCCACATTTTTTCTTTTTATAAGCCTACCTATGTATGCCACATTGAGGCATTTTCCACTGTGATATTTATCATATAGGAATCTGTATATATCCGTGGTCGTATATAGGACACTGGTATTTCTCGCACCCAAACTTTGGGCGTGCTTCTTTGCCATAGAGGATCCACATACGACATGCTCCGCGTTTGAGAAGATCAAAAACCTTACGGGTATCCTCAATGCTCTGACTATTAAGTTTCCTCCAAACAGATTTATAGCCTCCGACCAAACGATATAGGGGACATTACTTGCCAAACATTTCAATGCCAAAAAAAGTTCAACCGGAGTCAATCCACCGCTTATTACGATTTTTTTAAAATTACTAAAATTGGGAAGATCCGTAGGAATAAACCAGTACCCTTCATCCGAGAAATTTATACTCATTCTCCAAGATTTAAGAATCCTATATTCAAACTGAGCATATTTTAAAGAATCTTGCCATTTTCTTCGCTTAGGTGAAGTTTTTGCGAGGAAATAAAATACTATATCACCCTTTAAGCGCTCATTCAAAAGATTAAAAAGATATACCTTATGGGGTGTGGGTATATTTGTAAAGAAGGCAAAGCTCCTAGGCAAAGCTACTTATTCTGTGGAGTAGTAGGCTGTTGAGGGGTTTGTTCCGAGGTTTGTATTTCTTGCAAAAGTTTATAAACCGTCCCTTTCCCTGCCTCTTTAATTACGACGGAGGTTCTTCCCGATCCCGACATCATGGATAACAGAAAAGCCAGAAGGCCAAATGCAACGCCCATACCTACGGTTATCTTCGTGAAAACCGTTGGCGCAGACTTCACACCCAAGATATTCTCAACGCCTCCACCGAACGCTATACCTAAGCCTCCACTGGTTCTAGGCTCCTGCATAAGTATTATACCTATAAGTGCCACCACCAAAAGTAGATACACTATAAGGAGAATCAGATACATAAGTTGAGTATTTTAAGGGTGCGAGGGATTTATGTGGGTATAATTGTCGGTTTTGAAAATTATTCTTACTTTCTTGATTTGTTTATAAACATATTCGCCTATAAAATGACTGGTGCTATGAAACCTAAAATATTGATCCTAGGTGGAGGAAGCGGAGGATTGGTTTCGGCCAATAAATTGGCCAAACTTTTAGGAGATTCCGCGGAGATAACTCTCATAGACAAAAATCCGTATCACGAGTTCATGCCGAGCTATCCTTGGGTAGCGCTGGGATTTAAGGAGCCTGATGATATAAGGAGACCTTTAAACCTCCTTGAAAGAAGAGGTGTGCGGTATATAAACGATACGGTGGTGGAAATATTGCCCTCCAAAAACCTCGTTAAAACTTCAAAAAACGGGGATTTAAATTACGATTATCTCATAGTTTCCTTAGGAGCGGAGATTGATGAGGAATCTATGCCCAACTTCTCAACGGAAGCGCATCACCCTTGGACGCTTGAAAGTTCCCTAAGACTCAGGGAAGCCATAAAGGACTTTAAAGGTGGAAATGTTGTGATAGGTATATCGGGGGCATATTATAGATGTCCTCCTGCGCCTTTTGAGGTTGCAGGCCAACTGGACTTCCTATTCAAAGCCAAGAGAATAAGGGACAAAACGGATATAACGGTATTTCATATAACACCTGGACCCCTTTCAAACATGGGACCTGCCATAAGTAGCATAATATCCGAAATACTAACGAATAAGGGCATAAATTTCGTAGGAAACTTTGAACCTGTCAAAATAGATTCATCTTCAAAGAAGGTTATAAGCAAGGATGGAAGGGAGATACCTTATGATTTGCTTATCATGACGCCACCCCATAAACCCGCCAGCGTCGTGGTTAATAGCGAACTCGCGGGTCCCAAAGGATTTCCGGTTGTAGATCCTAGAACTTTCAGATCAAAGAAATTTGACAATGTGTTTGTGATAGGTGATGTGGTCAATCCCGCCATAAATTTGCCTCCCGCGGGAGTCGTGGCTCACTTTCAAGCCGAATTCGTATCCACCGAGATCATATCCGAGATTAAAGGAGCGTATGTGGGTGAGAGTTTCTCACCGGTTGCGATGTGTATAATGGATTTTGGAGATGATGCGGTTCTACCTATGTGCGAATTCTCAAAGGTTTATGTGGATCTTTCGGGACCTCCAGCCTGTGGGATACTCGGCCGCGGTAAGGAGGTCAGGCTTTTGAAGTTGGGATTTGAATCAATGTGGTTTGCAAGTTATTTACCTAAGTAAAAGGAGGTGGAACATGACGGAGGCAAAAAAAGCTGAGGCATTGGAAAGGCTTATAGAAGTGGCCGTTAAACTCCATGAGAATGGGACTTTGGACTTTGTGGAGAATATAAGCGATATATCCTCGGAAGCCCTCTCTTATCTTACCGATCCAAGGATATTAAAGATATGGGCGAATATAGCTTATATATTGCATTTTCTTGAACTTATTGACCCCACCTTACTTTCCATAATGGGCAACAACTTCACGAAATCCCTGAATGAGGTTTTAACTCCGGATACATTCAAAGATCCTCCTAAGGTAGGGTTGAGTGGAATTATAAAGATGCTTGGGGATCCCGATGTTCAAAGGGCATTAGGATTTATATTCCTCCTTCTTAAAGCATTCGGTAGGAGTGTGGATACATCAAGTAAGCAGCTGACCGATATGATGAAACAGATGGAGAAACAATTTGAGATGATGAGAAAGCAGAGGGAAGAGATGGGTATATCATAGGTCGTTGGAAGCGCGATAAGTAGGTATATATTCAACCGAAGGCCTCCTTAAACCTCCGATCTCGGCCTTATAAAGATCCATCAATTCATACACTTCCTTAGGAACATCGGTATTCACCCTTATTCCGAGGGATAGGAGGGTTTCAACCGTTAAAGGATAATCGTGGGTCCATTTCCCGTTTGTCAATTCCTTGGCTATATTACGGGCCCTTTCCGAATCCATCTTATCCTTTAAGAGTTCATAAACGAAATCCTCCATCTGCCTTATAGCCTTCTTAGATACATCCGCCAATATAAGCGTTTGATCATCTATCTTATCCAAGGGTTTATTTTCAAGCACCTTAATCACGGAAGCTGCGGGGACCACGGAACCTCCAAATCCGAGTTGTGGATCAACCGGACCAAGAACGGCGTCGGGATGCATAATGATCTCATCGGCCGCCAATGCTATCAAGGTTCCACCGCTCATGGCATAATGCGGTACTATTACCGTTGTTTTCGCTTTATGCCTCTTTATAGCCCTCGCTATTTGACCGGCCGCTAGGACCAGTCCCCCGGGCGTGTGAAGGATGAGATCAATAGGAACATTATCATCCGTCATGTGTATCGCTCTTATTATGGCCTCGGAATCCTCTATATCTATATACCTTGATAAAGGCACTCCAAAGAATCCTATGGTCTCTTGCCTATGTATCAGAGTTATTACACGACTTCCCCGTTTCCTTTCCATATCTCGTATCTTGGATATGCGAGCATTTTGAAGTATCTTCCTCTGTATAACAGGCTGAAGGCTTGCAAGGAATATCAGCAGAAAAAGTATATCAACTCCCATCATAATCTTGATATTATACGGTTTGCATAATTGATAAACGAAGGAAAATCAATCGTCTATAAAATACCCGCATTATGAAGGTGACGATAAGCGTAATCAAGGCGGATGTAGGTGGATGGGTAGGGCATTCGAGCACCCATCCGAAGTTATTGGAGGCAGCGGACAGCGTTTTAAGGGAAGGCAGGGATAAGGGGGTAATAATAGACTATGCGGTGATGAGGGTAGGGGATGACATAAATCTGATAATGACGCATAGGAAGGGGAGGGACAGTGAGGAGGTGCATAGGCTTGCTTGGGAGGCTTTGAGGAGGGCGACTGAGGAGGCGAAGGGGTTAAAGTTATACGGGGCTGGTCAG
>WGFI01000007.1 GCA_015492295.1 Caldifarciminota bacterium | reverse complement strand
TCCGATTTCCGTAAGGAATCCCTGAGTATCTGGGCTTTTTTTCTGAGCATCTCCATCTCCTTTCTCAGTTCCGCAACCTCCCTTTCCATCTTCTCAACCCTCTTAACATACTCCGAGGGTATGCTTGAACAGCTCAACAAAATAAAGAATATCAGCGATATATTCCTCATATCTGGATATTATATCCCTGAAAACTTTTTACTCCTCCTCTTCCTCCTCGTAAGAACCTTCCTCATTCTCCTTCTCACTCTCACCTTCATATAAACCTTCACCCGTAGATGTGGGGGTTAATCTCTGCTCCGCGGAGTGTTTTATTTCTCCTCCGGTTTTTGCAGCATATATGCTCGCGCCAAAGGAAAATAACGACAAGACTAAAATGATCAATTCTCCGAATTTGACAGGTAGAAATAGATATATGGCGGAAAGTATCCCCACGATTATGGATAAGTAGAAAGGAAACTTTGCGGCCTCCTCATGTCTATCTATCGCTTCCTCCATGACACCCGGGAGATGCTCAACCATTTCCTCCGCATTGTGCCCGCTGAAATATGCCACAAGCGTCCCGAGAGCGGCGAGAAACAGAATAAAAGCTGCCACCCTCTTTATTTCTGAGCTTTTCCTGATAATACCGTATATAAGTAATCCTATGCCGAAAAGGAAACCAAATACAGGTATATGATTAGTCAAAAGATGCAAATAGGCGGCATTTATCATAGATGATAATAATATGGTTGAATTACACGGGCTGATACTTAGAGGGTGAAAATCGTTTTATCACTAACGACCTTATAATACCCGTTATGGAAGGTGTAAGTTTGTCAATAGGTGGAGTGGTTATATCCTTTTTGGCTGGCCTGCTTTCCTTTCTATCCCCCTGCGTTCTCCCGTTGGTACCTGCATACCTAGGATATGTTTCAGGTATGAGCATTTCGGAGCTAAAATCCGGGAAAAGAGGTACTCAACTTTTCTTAGGAGTCGTGGCTTTTGTTTTCGGATTCTCCGTGGTCTTCGTTCTAATGGGTATGACCGCTTCAGCTGTAGGAGTCTTCTTGGCGAAGAACAAGAACATAATAGGCTTGGTGGCAGGGGTACTTTTGATACTCTTTGGGTTGCATCTTATGGGGATTCTGAGGATACCCATACTTGACTGTGAAAAGAGGGCGGAAGTGCAGGTGAAAACTGCGAATGTTTTCTTTTCATTTCTCCTGGGAGCCGCCTTTGCATTTGGATGGACGCCCTGTATAGGTCCGGTACTATCGGGGATATTGGCCCTTGCGGCGGTATCCGATACCGTTTGGCAAGGTGGTATATTGCTCTTTGTGTATTCCATGGGCCTCGGTATCCCGTTTATACTTTCGGGTATGTTTGCGGCCAAGCTGTTTTCTTTTATAGCGAGAACCAGAAAGGCTTTGAAAATTTTTGAGTTGGTATCAGGGCTACTTCTGATACTATTGGGAATACTTCTAATAACGGGGTGGATTCAGTACATCGTTTATTTCCTACCTCAATGGGAACTTCCGCTATGAAGAGTATAGGAGAGGCTTTAAGTGGTGTTTTGAGGCACTTGAAGGCCGAAGGGGTTATGGAGTCCATAAAGGTTATGAGGGTTGCTCGGGAGGTGTTAAAACCTTACGATGTTGAAGTTGTGGGATACGATAAGGGTATTCTGTTCGTATGGGTGGGAAATCCCGCCAAGAGATTTGAGCTCCTATCCAAGAAAAATGGCATAATATCCTCAATAAACCGCCTTTTGAGGAACAATAAAGTATCAGATATAAAGTTCAGGAAGGTTAAGGATAGTTGAGAAGGAAAGTTATACCTACGGTGAAATTGTTTTCGGCCTTATACTTCTGGCACCTTAGGAGGGAATTATGAGGTATATAGATTTTAGAAGCGATACGGTTACGAAACCCACACCTGAGATGCGTAAGGCTATGTACGAAGCGGAAGTCGGCGATGATGTTCTCGGAGATGATCCGACGGTTAGAAGGTTGGAATCCTTAGCATCCGAAATTTTCAAGAAGGAGGCGGCACTGTTCTTTCCATCGGGTTCAATGGCTAACGCTGCGGCGGTTAAAGTTCATACTAATGAAGGGGATGAGATCATAGTTGAAGAGAGGAGCCATATATACCTTATGGAAATGGGACATTTATCTTTCATATCCCGTGTTATACCGAGACCCATTCCGTCATCAAGGGGAAATTTGGATATAGAGTTTATGGAAAAGACGATAAGGAAGGTCAGAAGATATTATATACCAAAAACCTCACTGGTGTGCTTGGAAAACACTCACAACTATTGGGGTGGGAGTATCGTTGATATTAAAAACTTGAAAGAGGTTTATGATTTGGCCAAGAATTATGGACTGAAAGTTCATATTGATGGTGCAAGGATATTTAACGCCTCCGTGGCCACTGGAATACCCGTATATGAATATGCCAAGTATGCGGATTCCGTTATGTTTAGTCTGTCAAAGGGTTTGTGCGCTCCTGTGGGATCAATGCTGGTAGGTGATAAAGATTTCATAGATGAAGCCAGAAGAATCAGAAAATTACTTGGAGGTGGAATGAGGCAGGTTGGAGTTCTGGCCGCCGCGGGTATAGTGGCCTTAACCAAAATGGTTGATAGGTTGAAGGAGGATCACCAGAAGGCTAAGATGTTGGCGGGAGGACTGAAAAACATAGGGTACGATATAGATCCCGACGATTTTCCAACGAATATAATCATATTGAAGGTCAAAGATGCGGCATTGTTCGTTGAAAAACTAAAAGAGAATGGGATTTTAGCCCTACCTATATCCCCGAACGAGGTAAGATTCGTTACCCACAACGATATTAGCTTTGAGGACATTGAAAGATGCTTGAATGTCTGCGATTCCCTTATAGCTTCTTTATAGCCTGAACCAGTTTTCCAATTACATCCTTCGCATCCCCAAACAACATAAAAGTGTGATCCATATAGAACAGTTCGTTATCTATACCGGCGAAACCTCTGCCTCTACCCCTTTTTATAACAAAAACATTTTTCGCGTTGTATGCTTTGAGTATCGGCATGCCGTATATCGGACTGTTGGAATCCCTTTCAGCCGCAGGATTAACCACATCGTTTGCCCCTACGACGAGAGCAACATCGGCCGTTGAAAACTCTTCATTTATCTCTTCAAGATCATAAAGCCTGTCATAAGGTATATCGGCTTCCGCCAATAGAACATTCATATGACCAGGCATCCTACCTGCCACTGGATGTATGGCAAACTTAACCTCAACCCCCCTACTTTCAAGTTCATCCATAAGCTCCTTCACCTTATGCTGAGCCTGGGCGGCCGCCAAACCGAAGCCGGGCACTATTATAACCTTGTCCGCGTAAGCCAAGGTAGCGGCTGCATCCTCTATGCTCATCTCCTTCATGACCTTTTGGGTTTCTTCCCCACCAACGATCTTACCTACGGCACCGAACAGTATGTTCGTTAAGGATCTATTCATGGCCTTAGCCATAAGGAAGGTCAGAAGGGTACCGGATGCACCGACTATCGTTCCGCTTACTATCAGGGTATAGTTCTGTATTGCGAATCCATCAAAAGCCACGGCCAAACCAGTCATAGCGTTGAAAAGGGATATTACCACGGGCATATCCGCCCCACCTATGGGTAAAGTCATAAGTATTCCGAGTAAGAGAGGAAGGAGTACGAGGATATTGGCGTACATAGGTTGGGTTAAGGAGAGATAAGCGAATATAAGGGAGCCCAACAATAGGAGGAAATTTATTATCTGCTGACCTGGGAATGTTATAGGCCTATCGTTTATCCACCTTTGAAGTTTCAAAAACGCTCCTATGCTTCCGCTGAAAGATACGCTTCCTATGATCACGGCGAGAGCTGCAAGTATTTTCAAGGCCACATTTCCGTGTGAATGTAATAGATCCAAATAACCTATGACACCCGCTGCTCCTCCTCCCATCCCGTTAAACAATGCAACCATTTGAGGCATATCCGTAAGAGGAACCTTCCTCGCGGAGATCCAGCCTATTACGGAACCGATCACTATCATAAGGATCATTATACCCAGCTTCATATAGAAATTCGGCTCCGAGGAATGGAAGAAGTATATATATACGAAGGTTATGAGTATGGCGAGTAGCATACCCAATCCCGCGAGGAGGTTCCCGTTTCTCGCCGTTCTTGGGGAGGACATCATCTTTATACCGAATATGAACATAAGCACCGCTATGAAGTATATGGCGGTAGTAAAGTGTATCATTCTTTCCTCCTACCCTTAAACATTTCAAGCATACGATCAGTGACCGCGAAACCTCCAACCACATTCAGCGCCCCAAGCCATACTCCGAACGCACCTACGACTATCTCAAATGGGGTCTGCGCTGTCATAAGCACTATCATGGCGCCAACCAAAACTATACCATGTATAAAGTTGGTGCCAGACATAAGTGGTGTGTGAAGTATCACTGGAACCCTTGATATAATCTCAAAACCCGTAAATGCGGAAAGCATAAAAATATATAACGCTACCCAAACCTCAGGCATCGTTGCCCTCCATTCTTAATTCTCCCTTATGAATTATACATGAAGCCGCGATGATCTCCTCCGAAAAGTCTATATCCAATTGACCGTCCCTCGTTATTAAATCAACGAAATTCGCCATATTCTTGGAAAACATTTCACTTGCGGGTCTTGGGACGCTTGAAGGCACATTCAACGGCCCGTATATGATGACTCCATTGTGAATGATTCTCTCACCGGGCTTTGTGAGCTCGCAGTTTCCACCGTTATCCGCGGCCAAATCTATTATTACTGAACCCGCTTTCATTCTATCCACCATATCCTTCGTTATTATCAAAGGTGCCCTCTTGCCTGGAACCTGAGCGGTGGTTATAACCACATCCGAATTGCCTATGTGTTTCGCTAAGAACTCATGTTGGATTTTCTTTTCCTCCTCGGTCAATTCCCTCGCGTACCCACCTTTGCCTTCCGCCCATACAGGAGACTCCAAGAACCTCGCCCCTACACTCTTCGCGTCCTCCTTGGCAGCGGGCCTTATATCATAAGCGAATATCTGGGCTCCCAACCTTTTTGCAGTTGCCAGGGCCTGGAGACCCGCGACACCCACACCTATCACCAACACCCTCGCGGGTTTCAATGTTCCCGCAGCTGTCGTCAGCATCGGAAACATTCTCGGTGAGAGTTCAGCGGCCAACAATGTGGCTTTGTATCCCGCTATGGTGGCCTGTGAGGAAAGAACATCAACAAATTGCGCCTTCGTAGTTCTCGGTATCCTTTCAAGGGCAAATACGGTGGCTTTCTTGTCCGCTAACTCCTTTAACTCATCCATTTTCTCCCAATAACGGGTAAAGCTTATTACTACCGCCTCCTCCTTCAAGTGCCTTATCTCATCCTTTTCAAGAGGGTGTATTTTTATGAGTATGTCGGCAGATTGAATCACCTCATTATATTCGCGCACCTCCGCACCCGCGCTTTTATAATCATCATCGTAGAAATATGAACCCATGCCGCATCCTTTCTCAACCAACACTTTGAATCCTTTCTTAACCAGCCTTTTAACTTCGGCTGGAACGAGCGCAACCCTGTTCTCTCCTTTATACTTCTCCTTGATGATCCCTATGTTCATGAAGTGGGAATTATACGGAAGGAAAATTAGAATTCTTTATGCCAATTATGAAAAGGATTTTAAGCGAAGATGTTCCATAATAGAATAATGGGTTGCTTAGTTTTAGTAGTCGCTTTTTTATATACTCGGCCTCTTTTATTATCGGTGTATCCTTTATAAGTTTCAAACTGTATTGGGATTTCTACTTGCATAAGAATGAGGGTAGAACGCTCGTTGTGAATCTTTCATCGGCTGATGGTATATTAAACACAAATATATTTGCATCCGTTGATGACACTTACAGATATTTAATAGGAGCATACGCATATTATAAAAACATCGTACCTACATTGGAAATCGGAGGTAAAAGGAGATTGTTCTGCAAAAGACCGCTATCCGCGCTCGCGTTTCTACCTTTTATGATAGCATTTAATAAGTATTTTCCTCTAATTTTTGTTGCATTTTTTACGCTAAGTATAATGCTAATCTACGCCTATATTTTTGATAACCTTGGTATAGGCTTAAAAATATCGTTGTTTATACTCGTAATAATATCACCCCTCGTATTCCACCACATACCAAGATTGACCATGGAGCCCGTAATCGTCCTTCTCTCCCTGTTGTTTCTCATCAGTTTCTTAAAGAGGAGATACTTATTGGGGGGTATATTCATAGGATTTGCTGGAATACTCAGGGGAGAGTTTTCCCTTTTGGCGATACTCTACGGCGCGTATCTGATATATAAATTAAGAAATCTCTACCCTATCCTTCTCTCCTTACCGTTGATATTCCAAATCATCCTAAGTATGACATGTGGGGAGCAATCTGGTTTTTATGGATGGACATATCATTCATTCTATACTAACATAAAAGGACAACACTTTCCGAAGGATTCTATATTGGCGTGCGTAGAAAATCGCGTTGAAATTCCAAAAGAACCATATTACCATTACTTCCATCCCTATTACAAAATTGAGCAGGAATGTTATAAGGAAAAACTCATAAATGTAAGCCCTTGGAGGTATTCATACAGGATAATTGAAAATTTCATAGGTGTGGCGTTTCGTCTTTTATTTCTCCCAATACTTCCCAAGTCTCCACTCTATAAATTCCCGCTGATAGCGTGGTATATAATATACTGCTTCTTAGCCTTCGTTTCGCTGATTATAAATATACGGAGACACAAGCTTTTAGTGGCATTGTATCTGCTGCTCGTGTTAATATACACATTGTACTTTCCGTTTGGTGAAGATGATCCCTTGCGCTTCAAACAGTACCTTATACCTTTTGAAATTACCATGCTCTCCTTAGCACTAAAAGAACATCGTTTTCAAGTTTTGAAACGCTTTCCACCTTAAACTTCAACCTATTCTCAATGCTCATCGCATGTTCATAAATATCCAAACCCTGTCCCATAATTGATGGGGATATGAAGGCGTATATTTTATCAACCAAATGCTCGTTCAAAAACATCGTGAATGTCCTTTTTCCACCTTCAACCATAACGGATTGGATACCAAAATCTTTAAGGATATCCAACACAACCTCCCCCGTAATCTTATCAACCCTTTTTATTATAACCCCTTTTGGTACTACGGGTTCCGAGGAGGTTATGAGGAGGGTGGGAACCTTGGAAGTATCAAACAACTTTGTGGAGTAAGGTACGTTACCCTCGCCGCTTATAACGACCCTTAAAGGCATCCTTTCCGAAAACACATATCTCGGTGTAAGCTCAGGGTTATCCTCCCTTAATGTTCCCGCACCTATAAGTACGGCATCATAATCGCCGCGAAGTTTATGAGCGAGCGTCCTAGAAAACTCATCCGTTATCCACTTTGATTCTCCACTCTTATCCGCTATCTTCCCATCTACGGTGATGGCCATCTTCAATGCGACGAAGGGCCTTCCCTTTTCCCAATAAGTAAAAAAAGCCTCATTCTGTTTTCTTATTTCCTCTTCAAGTATCCCCCACTTAACATCTATACCTGCTTCTATGAGTTCCTTTATCCCCTTACCTCTAACCTTAGGATTCGGATCCATACAACCTATTACCACTCTCTTTATACCCGCTTCAATTATGGCCTTAGTGCAGGGAGGCTGTTTCCCATGGAAATTATGGGGTTCCAAGGTTATGTAGATCGTTGAACCCTTGGCGAACTCCCCAGCCTCCTTTATGGCCCTAACCTCGGCATGCTCTTCACCGTATCTGCGATGGTATCCTATCCCCACAATCCTCCCTTTATTTACTATTACGGCCCCCACTAAGGGATTGGGAGATACGTACCCCCTACCCAACTCCGCTAAGAATATCGCAAAACGCATAAAAAACTCATCATCACCTTCCTTATAAGCCTTTAACACCTCACATTCTGAAAAGAGCAACTTAGTATTCTAAGGTTATACTTTTATCCTGGACTTAAAGGGTACGGGATTTGAGACCGTATATGCGGCGGGACATTTCTTATCCGCCAAACTTTTGATTTCATTTAGGGTTTCTAATGGAGCGGAACTTTCAATTTCAAGCGTTATTCCAACCTCCTCAACCACCGGTGAATCCACGAGATCAAAAACCGCTTTCATATTCACCTTACTATAACCTCTCGCTTTCAATGACTTAATCTCAACCCCCATCTTCGCCGCTATGGTCATAAATGTCGTACAATAGCACGCTATCATGGCGAATACACAATATTGGACGGGATTTGGGGCGTTTCCCTTTCCACCCGAGGGTATAGGTTGATCGGTGTTCAGCGTTATGGATCCATTTTCAAATCTGAGTTCGCTTGAAAATTGAACCTCACCATACTCCCACCGTCCTTCAACTTCAAAGAATTTTTCAGAAGGCACTTCCCCATTTTTTAGCTTTTCGGCCGTTGCATTTATGGCGTCAAGATTGATATTGTTCATAATACGGGTATTATAAACCTGAAAAACACCAAGGATTTCAATAGGCACCTTCTCCTCTAAGAACGACCTTCAAAGTCTTAAAAATTATAACCATATCCAACCAGAACGATTGATTCAGTATGTAAATGAGATCAAGCTTCACCCTCATATCGTAATTCGTATTACTTCTCCCGCTCACTTGCCAAAGACCCGTTATTCCCGGCCTAACCATGAAGTAATACTTGGCGAACTTTTTATGATACTTTCTTATCTCATCCATGGGTGCGGGTCTTGGACCAACTATACTCATATCGCCTTTTAGAACATTGAAAAACTGTGGTATTTCGTCTATGGAAAACTTCCGCAATATTTTACCTACTGGAGTTATTCTTGGATCGTTTGGAATCTTCCTCTTCTTTTCCCATAACTCACGAGCCTTCTCATCATTTCTTAGAACCTCTTCAAGGAGGTGATCGGCATCCTCATACATCGTTCGGAATTTATATACATAGAATTCCTTACCATCCTTTCCCACCCTCTTATGCTTGTATATTATAGGCCCCTTGGATGTTATTTTAATTATCACGGAAACGAGCAAAAGTAAAGGAGATAAGAGGATAAGGACGACAGAGGAGAATGCTATATCAAATATTCTTTTCAGGAAAGCATTTATGGGGTCAAGACCACCGAAATATGTCTCAACAAGGGGAAGGTTATGGGAAGGATCAAAGTGAAAAACCCTGTTCATAAATGGAATGCCCTCAATGTCGGGTATAAAGAAAATTCTTTTAAAGTTTATGCTTATATCGGCAAGCTCCGTGGTAAAATCGGAAAGAAACGGTATCTTTGGTATAACCACATTCCCCACCTTTCCCACCCACCGATTTACATCCTTTATATCAACCAAACCCAGAGGTTTGTACGAAAGGTACCAGTTCTTATTCAGAAAATCATACACCTTATTACACTCTGGGCCTTTCAACACAATGACCTCCTCCGATATTACATCCCTTAAAGTCTTCTTGGTTATCGCCCTAAAAGCGGGTACAAGGAGCATGGAAAATATGAACGAAAGGGAGGCAAACATACGCGAATAATCCGGATCACCTTTGGCAAAAGCGAAGTACGCGAAAAGTATAAGGAAGGCAAATATAACGCTTTCAACTATCTCTTTGAGTTCGTCAAAGAACAGCTTCCTCTGCATATAGACTCTACGCATTATGAATATGGCGAGTAACGAAAGTATTATAAGCAAACCTTCAACCCATCTGTCCCTATGTATCTCAACTATATATTGACCTCTAAACTTTATAAGAAAAGCCAGAATCACCGAAAGCGTTATTGATATAACATCGCTTATGAAGATGGCAATTGCATATTTCATGGATTCGGTTGAGGTATAAATTCTAAGGTTGTATTACATCCGTAGAATATCTTCCTTATGATAGTGCTTGTTTCCCAGATTATATTCAAAGGAGAGGAAAGGTTTATAAGGAATATAAAACAGCTCACCTTCGCTGGGGAAAACGCGGAGGCGTACTTCTCTCCAAAAGGTGATAAGATAGTATTTCAAAGCAAGGGGGAGGGAGGATTGTATTTCACAACAACGGATACCATAAATGTGGAAAGCTTTGCTGAGAGGAAAGGAATAAAATACTTCAAAGTTAAAAGGTACAACGATTATATGTACTTTTTTGCCGGTGTTTATGATACATCTGGGCTTTCAAGGTTCTTCAAAGATTTCTTTATAAAACCGAAAAGTGAATGCGATCAGATATATATTATGGATACCTTTGGGTATGTATTCAAGAAAGTTTCACCAGGTGGGGCCAACACCTGTTCGTGGTTCATTGATGATAAGAGAATACTTTTCGCAAGCACATTTGGAAAGGGTCATAAATGTCCTAAGAATCCTTATGCAGACGAGTATCTCAAAAAGGGCGTTTATGTTTGGAGATTGTTTGATTATGATCTCTATATATACGATTTGGAAAATGATAGTTTGTACAGGTTGTTCTCTTCCAAGGGATACGATGCTGAAGGCGAGGGGAATTATGGAAATATTATCGTTTTTACATCTTCAAAGGATGGGGATCTGGAATTATATACTTTGAACTTGAAAACGAAAGAAGTTAAACGCATTACAAACTTTCCCGGGTACGATGGGGGAGCAATGTTCAGTCCCTCGGGTAGATACATAGTTTTTAGGGCACATCATTTGAGGAACAAGATGCAGATAAAGGAATTTCAGATGCTTTTGAGTAAAGGTTTGGTGAGGCCGGAGGATGTGGAAATATTTATATATGATACAAAAACCAAGAAGTTTAAACAGATCACACACTCACCCAAAGGGGTTTCAAATTTTGCCCCTTACTTTCATCCATCCGAAAAATTCATAATATTCTCCTCAAACCTGCATAAACCTGGGAGCTTCAGCTTTGAATTATATAAAGTGGATATTGATGGAAAGAACTTGCAGAGGATAACTTATTCGGGTGGTTTCAACGCTTTCCCCATGTTCAGCAAAGATGGAAAAAGATTGATATGGACTTCCAACAGAAATGCTCAGAAAAGAAGAGAGTTCAATATATTTATGGCCGAGTGGGTGGGGGATTGAAGTTCATAATTTCTTTTAGCTCATCGATTTTAGCAACATCGCAGGGCGTTAAACCATCTCTATCTTTTACATTCACATCAGCACCTTTCTTAACTAAGTATCTCACTACTTCAACACGACCCCGTTTGGCTGCCAGGTGCAAAGGTGTTGTGCCATCTTCATCCTTAGCATTAACATCAGCGCCTTTCTCAACGAGGTACTTCACCACTTCAAGATGTCCCCCCAAGGCTGCCATATGTAAGGGCGTTTCTTTATACCAATTTCTCACATTCACATCAGCATTCTTCTTCTCAACCAGATATTTCACCTGATTTATATCTCCTCCATAAGCAGCGAAATGTAGTAATGTTTTTCCGAGAAACTCAACATCTGTCATACCCAGCGATATATACACTCCAACGAGGTACTTCACCACTTCAACGTGTTCCTTATAAGCCGCCAAGTGCAAGGGTGTTCTCCCATTCCTATCCTCCACATTCACATTAGCACTTTTCTCAACGAGATATTTTACTACCTCAAGATGTCCCTCTGAGGCTGCCTCGTGTAAGGATGTCCAGCCATATTCACTATCCTTGGAATTCACATCAGCCCCCTTCTCAACGAGGTGTTTTACCACATCAAGATGACCCAAGAAAGCTGCCTTATGCAAGGGTGTTTTACCATCTTCATCCTTAGCATTAACATTAGCTCCCTTCTCAACGAGGTATTTCACCACTTCGAGATGTCCTGACAAAGCTGCCCAGTGCAATGGTGTTCTGTCATATCTAGTCTCAGCATCTACATTAGCACCTTTTTCAACGAGGTATTTCACCACCTCAAGATACCCCCTATCGGCTGCCAGATGCAAAGGTGTCCAGCCAACTTCATCTCTAAAATTAACGGCACCTTTATTAACGAGATATTTTACCACTTCAAGATGTCCCTCTGAGGCTGCCAAGTGCAGCGGTGTTTTGCCATCTTTATCCTCAGCATTCACATCATCACCTTTCTCAATCAAATATCTCACCTGATTTATATCTCCTCCATAAGCGGCGAAATGCAGTAATGTTTTCTTATCAGAAAACTCAACATCTGTCATACCCAGCGATATATACACTCCAACAAGATATTTCACCACTTCAGAATGGCACCAAAAGCCTGCCAAGCACAACGGTGTTTTGCCATCTTCATCCTTAGCATTCACATCAGCACCCTTATCAACGAGGTACTTCACCACTTCAAGATGTCCCTCCATGGCTGCCAGATGCAAGGGTGTTTCCCCATACTTGTTCTTCACATTCACCTTCGCGCCCCTTCCAATGAGGTACTTCACCACTTCAAGATGACCATATTTGGCCGCCCCGTATAGAGGTGTCATTCCATACTTATTTCTCGCATTCACATCAGCCCCTCTCCCAATGAGATATTTTACTATTTCAAGATAACCCTTGTTAGTTGCCCAGTGTAAAGGCGTCTCTCCGTCATTATCACCCGCATTTATATCAGCCCCACTCTCAACGAGGTATTCAACGATACTAAGATGACCCCTCACAGCTGCGTACTGCAAAGGCGTCCATCCATACTTATTCTTAGCATTAACATCAGCCCCTTTCTCAACGAGATACTTCACCATTTCAAGTTGTCCCTTATAGACTGCCAAGTGCAGAGGCGTTAAACCAAATATATCCTTAGCATTCACATTAGCACCTTTATCAATCAAATACCTCACCACCTCAAGATGCCCCCTTTCGGCTGCCTCGTGCAAGGGCGTCTGGCCAATTTCATCCTTAGCATTAACATCGGCTCCTTTCTCAACTAAATCTTTCACCGCTTCAAGATCACCCTCTATTGCATATTTAAAAAGAGAATGATAGCCCATAGGAAAAGTATTATAAGGCGGAAAATTGGTCTCGCAAGTTTCTTTTAGCCGCATTATCCGTTTCGACCAGATTCAAAAAACGCTTCGGTATTACGCCGATGAGGAAATAACCTTTTCTTCGCTTTTCCGTCCTCATTTTCAGAGCCAAATTCAGGTCTTCTTACTCTATATTACTCTCCACTAACGCAATACTGGGGTATGGTCTTTAAAGTTATAGTTAGATAGGAATTTTATCAGGTATGACCTCTGACAAGTCTTTACACCTTATAATATCTATCTTATGCTTCTTTTGATGCTTATAGTTGATCCAGTGGTAGTTGAAGGTGGATGGATGGCGTTCTTGCCTTTGAGAAGGGATACCTTAATAATTCCCGATGATAGCATACCTTATGAGAAGGATGCAAAGG
>WGFI01000006.1 GCA_015492295.1 Caldifarciminota bacterium | reverse complement strand
TGATAACCTTATAAGTTCCAGCAAGATTTCTATATAACTTCGGTATCTCTCTGAAATTCATACCTGCTGCAAATCCTCCCCCAAGATTTAAAATCTCTATATCTCCCAAATCCTTTGCAATTTTCAATATACGATAAGCAGATTTTATAAACGGTTCCTCATCTTTTATATTTGAACCTATATGACTGTGGATACCTATGATTTTCACATGCTTTAATTTTCTTCTTATCTCCATTACCTCTTCTATTTCCTCATCGTTCAAACCGAATTTACTCGTATGTATTGATGTTTGAAGATGGGGATGTGTTTCCACATCAACTAAGGTTTTTATTCTCATAAGTGCAAGTATCGTTTTTCCAGTTTCCTTCCCCACCTCTTCAAGCAACATAAGTTGATCTAAAGAATCAAAGTTAAAAAGCGAGACTCCATTCTCTACTGCAAATTTAACTTCCCCGTATTTTTTACCGTTCCCATTGAATATTATATCCTTCCCATTTGCACCTGCTTTTAAAGCGCATAACAATTCACCCTTTGATACAACCTCAAAACCTATACCTACGGATTTGATTATCCTCAATATATGTGGATTACTGTTAGCCTTTACGGAATATGCTATATCTATATCTTTAAAGGTATCCCTTAATCTTTGAGCGTTTTCCACGATTCTTTCCCTGATATAAAAATAAAAAGGGGTTTCATATTGGTTTGCTAACTTTTTTAATAGATCTCGCATTTAAAGCAAGTATTATAAGGTTGCATAAGAACAGGGGTATTTCGTACGAGATAAGGCTAAAAGGGAGGAGAAGTTGGTATGCAGGTTGTATGGGCCTCGTGAGGAAGACACCTTGAAGTACATAGATGGCAAAAGGAATAATTTGTGGTATGTTATAGAACTCTTCGCTCTATGGTGGAGAAAAGACTGGCTATTGAAATCATGAGTGCTCTATCATTCTATCAGCGTAATACCCTCGAGGTGATAGGATAAATTGAGTTATTATTTCACTTCTAACAGATAAATTAAATATTAGTTTTTGACAACTTCACGCTGATCGTATTACCGCTATAGACAAGAGAGAACATCTAAGTGGAAACATTCAAGACGGAAGTGGGTGCTTGAACACCTTGAAAGGCTGGGGAAAGAAAAAGAACAAAACTTACAGGTGAAGTACATAAACGGAGCATTGCAGGTGCATAGATATGAGGTAAGGTAGAATAGGAAGGAGCAGGGAAGATGAAGATAGAAGAGAGTTATTAATACGGAACGAGCAAATTCTGCAAAGAGAGTTTGAGGAGGGTATTTGAGAAGTTGAAGAAGGAGATAGGAGAGGAGAAGACGAAACAGGTAGTAAGGATGGTGATAGTGTGGGGGATACATGGATACGTACCGCTAAAGAGGATAGGGAGCGTATGTGAGGATAGTTGAGTATCAAGGGAGTGGGAGGATGTAAGTATGGACGGCAGGGAGTATCCAAGGTGTTGAAGTATCTAAGCAAGAGGCCGGCGGTGAGGGATTATGCATCGCAGGTAAAGGTGAGTGTAGTGCATGATGATGAGAAGGTGTTTCATATGGAGAGGTGAGAAGGGAGTTGTAGGGAGATAAAGGTGTTGAGGGCGTTGAAGGAGAGGTTGGGAGGGGTATTTGAAAGGGAAGAAGGAGTTAATTTTAGTGAGCGACAGGGGGATAGCATCATACCAGCTTGCGGAGGATATGTGGAAGGAAGGTTTTAGGTTCATAATGCCTTTGAGGAAGAATTTCAGCGCCATAAACTACCTGAGGAAGCGGGATGAAGTGTTCAGTTATCAGGATAGGATGATAGCCTACAGAGAGAACAAAGTTAAAATAGGGGACGAGGAGATGAATCTGTACAAGAGTAGGGCATACATAGAAAAAAGCATACGCCGTTTTAAGGATGGTTTCGGTATGGAAGGGACGTATATGCAAAGCGATGAGGCTATGTCCGGGTACTTCTTTGTAGTCATTTAGTCTTGAAGTGTTATTATGCAGAGGCTACGGGAGGCGAAGCTGGTTAGCAGGTACAGCGTTTATGATGTTTTACAGGAGTTAAGAAGATTAGAAAGGAGCCTTGGATTGATGGTTGGCATTTCCGCAGGTTTAATTGATGAGTTCAGGACGAAATACACACCCGCAAGCGAAGAAACCCTGCCCTCGCCCCTGAGTACTAGCCTGCCACTTAGTATCACTTACCTAAGCCCAGATTCACATAGGCAAACGCCCTGAGAACACCCACTCTATTCCTCAAACCAACCTTTCCGTCCCCGTACATGTAGACGGGCAGATTCGGATAATATGAAAGGCCCACCGTAGGAGCAATAGAGAGGATGCTATACCTCCAAACATAAGACATACCGGCCCGCAGACCTGCCGCCGTTCCCCGCAGGGATGAGTTGAACTCCCTTATCTCCTCGTTTCTTAGACCCGTAATCACCGGTTTGGCCAGACTCAGAGATATGAAGGGGCGAGCTTTTCTGGCATAACAGTAAAGTGTGAGATTGTAGAGTACGTAGTAAGAGGAGACACTCAAGGCTTCATCCGGTGAACGAACGTTTTCCCACATGTACATACTTCCGTATCCCATGGATACGGCGTAATTTCCCCTCTTTATACCCACTTCTATGCCGAACTGGTGGGTTTTCTCCAACCAAGTCCAGCGAGGAAGGTACGTCGCAGGACTGAGATGAATCGCCACGAAAGGCATCATGGCTCACCTCCGGAGTATGTAAAAATAGTAATACATCTTGAAAAACCCCGATGCGTGCCCATCCTTCCATAAGGTAATACCCCAGATTCTTGGATCGTTAGGATTAGAGGTTCTATCCCAGAGCGACGGGATGCTAAAGTAAGATCGTGAACCCCAGAAGTCGTCTCCACCCCACTCCGGCTTAGGATAAACGTGTGAATCTTCCTCCCACATTTCTACCCTGTAGACGATGCTCCATGGCCTACCAGACGGTACCCCCAAGCCTCCATCTGAATAGATGATGTAATACCAATTGTGAGGACGATAAACCGATATCCAAGAACTACCTGTGAAAGGATCGTTTGTCCACCAGTAAGGTATTATCACCAAACTACGTGGCCTGTGAAGATATACCTTTATGTATATTTCCATAGGCCATGCCCACCACGATTCTGGATATCGTCCGTTTATAGCATTTACCTTGAAACCTACAAAAAACGGTATCCTTATGGTATCCCCTGATCCCCAACTTTCCAACGAATAACTGTAAGGGTAATCAGAACGGCCACTTGAAGGTACCTTTCTGGGTACTATCGGCTCAAAGGAAAGCACTACCACCGGCACGTCGGGAGGTTTCCACGCGTCTAAAAACACAGGCTCACCGTTCTTGAAGGCGACTATTTTCTCTACGTCCATATCTTCCGCCAGGGGGCATAGGCAACGTACAGCGCACCGTTCGGATCCTTAAAGAACTTTTTCCTATGCTCCGGCCATGGTATGCTAACGTTGACCTTCGGGGCATGTTTGTATGCTACTTTCAGGTTGAACATACTCCCTATATCTTTGAGGGAAACTGCATTGCTGACATTAGGGGAGTTTTTGAAGAGATCGTAAAGCTTCCGGCGATTGCTTTTGTCCTCAAGGAGAGTGGAAAGATTCCTCGCGTAATCACGTAGAATAACCTCATCCTTAGGAATATCCTCTATCTGACGCCCCTTGACCACGGGATTCACTTCGGATTCATATCTGTCAGCGAGTTTGCACGTGGTCATAGTAAGGAGTGCTGTGAAGAGGAATGTGAAGAAGATGGAAGCTCCTTCGCCAGTCTCTACCTCCTCCAACGTCTGCTTTTATCCTTTTCATAGGAAAACATTATAAAGGCGAAAGGTGAGTGTGTGCTGTTGTACTTTTTCCTCACAGTGGGCAGTCAGAACACCCTATGATTGTAGCATCTGCTATGGATCTATGCTTAGGACGTGAAAAATAGAACCCTTGATAAGCCTTTATAACTACTTTTGCGTCCTTTTCCTGAGGTGCGCTGTCATCAGATAGTATCAGGGTGTCCCTCCTAAGGGGATTCTACACCCACCAGCCACCTTCCAACTCTACCTGTTGAGATAGGAGGTATAAAAACGTAGCAACGTGATTATAAGGGCGAGGTTCCCTTCAAGGTAGCTCTGTTAGCAGTAGAGTTGGGTATGTCTTTGTTTATACGTGTTGCGAAGAAGGAAGCCGTTAACCCGAACTTTTCCATTATACCCGAGGCAGGTATTTCGTTGATGGAATATATAAAACGCAGGGCAACGAGATAAGGCTAAGAGGAAGACGCATTGAAGTACATATTGGATTTGATGGAGCCGTGGTCGTACGTGGGAAACATAACTAAGGAGATAATCTTGAATTTTGCGGTTGTGCGGTGAAGACGAGATAGGGAAAGTTTGCAAAGCATAATTGACCTTCTACCTGAGGCTAAGGAGTATCATACGGATGGGTGGGGTGCGTATAAAGGTTTGTTTGAAGAGAAAGGCAAGCATGTGATCTTGATGAGAGTTTTCACAACAGGTTAAGGATATACAACGCACGTTTGAAGAGGAAGGGGCATGCTTATAGCAAGAGGTATTTGTGGCATGTTATAGAACTCTTCGCTCTATGGTGGACTCTATCATTTTATTAGCGTAATACCAGGACGGGGGTTACCTTACCAACCTTCCATTGATTAACCAGATTTGTTAATAAAAAATTGATCAATTTAGTCAATTTTTTAACCACTTTACCACCTTATAATATTATCCTTATGAAGGGTGAAGAGAGATTCATTCCAAAGGGTGCAATAGCGTTTTTTATAGCGATGATACTGCTTTACGCGATTATGTGGTTCTCAATATACTTCCTTTTGATAATTTACAGGGGAGGTTGAGATATGATGGATAGGTACGAGAACATTGCAATAAGGGCTGCCCTTATGCTTATAGGGGTTTTCTTCATAGCGGTAATTGGTCTTGCAATTCTGAAAGGCATAGATGTACCAACCTGTATAACCGATTTCCCACCCTTCAAAGAGGGGAAGGTCATAAAACTATCGGATAAAGAATATCAGGTGCAGATATTAGCGAGGATGTGGAGGTTTGAGCCAAATCGCATAGAGATACCTGCGGGTTCAAAAGTTATAATATATACCACCTCCGCCGATGTTCAGCATGGTTTTGAGATAGAAGGGAAAGCCGTAAATCTTATGGCTATTCCGGGTGCTGTCAATAAGGCCGAAGTGGTGTTCAACAAGCCTGGCACTTACAGGTTCGTCTGCAATGAGTTCTGCGGAATAGGTCATCAAGCGATGTACGGGGAGATAATAGTGAAATAGGAGGTGAAATATGAGAATGGAGAAGTATCTAAGATCCATGGTTATGTGGCATATATATGTAGGGCTTTTAGCTATATCGGTTGGGGTGATCTTCGGACTGTTGCAAGTGCTCTCAAGATCAGGTATATATGTCCTACCTCCCAATATATATTATCAAGGACTGACACTTCACGGGGTTTTGAACGCCGTCGTATTTACAACATTCTTTATAGTGGGATTCCTTTATGTGATAACCGAAACCACCTTAAAGGAGAAGCTAAACAAAGGCTTAGTATATCTATCCTTCTTCACCATGCTAATCGGCACCTTACTCGCAGGAATATCCATACTAACGAACAAAGCCACCGTACTTTACACTTTTTACCCTCCGCTTAAAGCTTCCCCCATGTTTTACATAGGCGCAACCTTACTCATAGTAGGCTCATGGATAGCCGTACTCAACACATCTTTAACTTTTCTGAGGTGGAGGAGGAACAATCCAGGACAGAAGACACCTGGCCCCATGGTTGCCGTAATATCCATATACACGGTTTGGATGCTCGCCACAATCGGTGTAGCAATAGAGGTACTGTTTTTCCTAATACCGTGGTCCTTGGGTATAGTAAAGAGTATAAATCCTGAATTGGCTCGCACTTTGTTCTGGTGGTTTGGGCATCCTCTCGTATATTTCTGGCTACTGCCAGCTTACTTGGCTTGGTATTACATACTTCCTAAGGTAGCCGGTGGAAAACTTTACTCCGAGGTTGCCGCGAGAATCGTGTTCATAATGTTTATCGTTTTCTCGACACCAGTGGGTCTTCACCATCAGTACTCTGATCCCGGTATAACCAATGTTTGGAAGGGTGTTCATGCGTTCTTCACCTTTATGGTCGCGCTTCCTTCATTTATAACGGCCTTTACGATAGCAGCATCCTTGGAATATGCGGCGAGAAAAAATGGCGGAAATGGCCTATTCTCTTGGTGGAAGAAGCTCCCTTGGGGAAATTACTTCTTCGCATACATGATATCCGCTATGATAGCTTTCATATTCGGTGGCATAAGTGGAATAGTCAATGCATCATACAATATGAATCAAGTTGTACATAATACATCCTGGGTTCCTGGACACTTCCATCTTACGGTTGGATCAGCGGTATTTTTAACCTTCTTAGGACTTTCTTTGTACCTTGCAAACAAACTCACGGGTAAAAAGATATTCAACGAAAAACTCGGGACATTATCCGCATACCTTTGGCTCATAGGTGTTCTCATATTTTCTTGGGGTATGATGCAGCTTGGAAGAGCAGGTATCCCGAGGAGAACCAATCTGGGACTTGCACCTTATATGACCCCTGAGGAGAGAATCTTTATGATCATAGCAGCCGTGGGAGGAATAATAATGTTTATATCGGCTGTCCTGTTCCTTATAAACTTTGTAGGAACGCTGCTCAACAAGAAGGAGAAAGAAGTTGAGCTCGTGGAGATAGATTACGCGGATGCTTATTACAAAGAAACCAATCTCTCCCCTATATGGGACAACTGGAAGGTCTGGATAGGTATAGCGATACTCTTGATTATAATAAACTATACACCCGTTTTCTACGATGTTTTCAGGGCGACCTACTTCGTTGAGGGAGGATATTCACCTTTCAGTCCGCTTCCCATGAAATAGAACCTAAAGACCCGTTTCCAATTCCCTTATAAAACCCAGATTTTCCCTCCACTTTCTCTTAACCTTAACCCACAGTTCAAGATAAACCTTCCTGTTCAATAAGAGTTCCAATTCTTTCCTCGCCTGCACCCCTACCCTCTTTAAGGCCTGCCCTCCCTTTCCTATCAATATACCCTTCTGGGAATCCTTTTCAACATAAATAACCGCCCTTATGTATATAGGTCTTGATGGATCCTCCGGCTCCCTAAATTCCTCAACCCTAACAGCAGCCGAATAGGGTATCTCCTGTCTGTAATATAGGAAGATCTTTTCCCTTATTATTTCGGAAACTATGAATCTCAGAGGTTTATCCGTGATCTCATCGGTTGGGTAGAAGGGCTCTCCCTCGGGCAGGTATTTCTTTATCTGCTCTAAGAGTATATCAAGACCGTCCCCTTTCAAGGCGCTTATGGGAACATACTCGGCAAAATCGTAAAGTTTGGAATACATATCCATAATGGGAAGAAGTGCATTCTTATTTACCGTATCTATCTTATTTATGACGAGTATTACTGGGGTATCCTTGATCTTCTTTGCTTCCTTCAACTCCGACGCTATACTCTCCTCGAGTTCCCCAGGTAGTGTAGGTTCAACCACCCAGAGTATAACATCCGCATCCTTCATACTTTCGCGAGCCTCTTTCAACATATACTCATGCAGGGCATACATACTCTTCTGAAATATACCCGGGGTATCAAGGAGAAGTATCTGGGCATCCGGATCGTTAATTATACCGAGGATCTTGTACCTTGTGGTTTGGGGTTTCGGGCTTACAGCGGCGAGTTTAAACCTAAGCAACGAATTTACCAAAGTAGATTTTCCCACATTGGGTTTCCCTATCACTGCGACATATCCGACCTTCACGGATGAGAATTCTAAGGCAGAATATTATACCCTTCTAAGTCCTTTTGAAGCCATCTAGTCGGGAAACCTCCCGTCGTATCCCTCAAATCAATTTCAAGCCTTCTACCTATACCCTTATACGGTATCCAGAACATGAATGATGGCAGTTGCAAGGTCAGACCGTTCCCGAATCCATCGGTGTAAATTATATGAACATGGATTATATACTTAACCTTTTGGGAACACAGGTTCTCCGATCCCACATTCAAAACAACCGTATCATTTATGACATTGGCGGAGAGTTTATACTCAATCGTATCCGCAGCCGTATCATTCATATAGTTCGTCGGCGGAAGTGTATCCCAAGGGGTTTCCCAGGACAGAGGATATATTAAGGGATATATGCCAAAGGGGGCATTTATATTTATCGGTATAGTGTTTGTATCCGTTGGGGGCTTGAAGTTATACTTAACATTTAGGTATATTGTATCCCCGCGAATAAAGACATAGAATGTATCTTGAAATCCGGAATAAGGTCCCCCATAATAGGTATTTATCCAAGTCGTATCATTTACAACCCTCGTGGTTTCAGCCCACATGTCAATGGTATCCGCAACTTGATTACTATCGGATGTTAGATTGGTACCCTTTATCACTTTATAAGCCCACCAGGAACCTACGGTTGATGGAAAGTATCCCGTTGCTCCCGTATCCGAGCATGCTATCGCCAATGTGTCAATGTTGCAGGTATCACAAGGTGGATTTATAGGTTCCTCCAAAGGTGGCAATTTTTTTGTACATCCACTCAATATTATGAGTGCTATAAGAACGCTTATAACTATAAATCTCATGACCTTTATATTTTAAGGGAGAAAATGAGGGTGCCGATGATCTCATTCAAATATTTCATGTTCTCATAAAAAGCCCCATAAGAAGGAAACCATCGTAGGATAGGGTCATGATACTTCTCAAAACCCACGCCTACAACTGAAACATCCAAATCACTTTTCCGCAATAGGGTCTTTATTCTTCTGATATGATAATCCGAGGATACTATAACGAGGTTTCTCTTGCCTTTATCCATGAGCTTCTTTACAAATAGAACATTCTCATAAGTGTTCCTGCTGCTCGTATCAATCATTGAAACCTCACAATCCATAAACATACCGACCTTTTTCATAAAACGAGATTCTACTTTATAACCGGATGGTATAACGGGACAGTTGAGTTTCCTTGAAATCTCGCATCCCTTCAACATCCTACTTATACTCTCATCCGATATTCCCGCTCCAAAGACCACAACGGCATCGCACTTTTCGGGAAAATCATGATACGAATAGGAAAGAGGTTTAAGCAAAATATACCCCCAATGAGTTGATAATGTGTAAAGAAGTATGGAGAGTATCAGCGAGAGAAGTCTTATATGCCTTTTTTCAGCCTCTAAAAAGATCCAGACGAGGAATAGTATAACTATACCGGGCGGAAAGAGTAGGGATTTGAGGATCTTATAAATGTAAAACAACTCAGAGTAATTCGTCTATGATCTTAGCGAGTTCGTGGTCCTTTTCTGTTATTCCACCAGCGTCATGGGTTGTCAATGATAAGGAAACCTTATTGTAGTTTATCGTTATATCTGGATGGTGCCCTATTCTTTCCGCCACCATTCCCACCTTAACCACAAAAGACAGGGACTCAACAAAGTCTTTAAATACAAAGGTCTTCTTTAAACAACCGTTTTCCTCCCTCCACCCTTTCATGATGCGTTCATTTTAAAGTTGATTCAATATCATCTTCATCCTTAAAATACTAAGCACTATGATGTGGATTTTAAGTTATCAGGTTGTAACCTTTGAGGATAAGGAGTGGGGACGACCCGTGATGAAAACCGCAGTAATAAACTCCGGTACATCCAAGGATGATGATAGAAATGAGGATATATCGCCTATGGTATCCACATGGGGTTATAGCTATTACCCGTCAATAAGCTGGTCAAGCATGACGAGTACGTGGTGGGATAGGTTGTTGGTATCCACATCCTCTGGGTTTGCTACCACGGGGCAGGTGACATGGACATCGGCCGACTCAGGTGAGTGCTTCCTGCTGAGGTTGGATCTCAACGGCAATGCCTTAGGATTTTCAGGATACGGTACGAACAGAAGGGAGTATTGCTATGCTTTGTGGAGTACGAGCGATGGGGGTTTTATATTGGTAGGTTATACTCATCAGGCAAACTACGATGTATTGCTTATAAAAACCACATCAACGGGTGCATTGCAGTGGGCCAAGAGGTACGACTTGGGAGGTGATGAGTACGGATACAATGTTATACAAACGCCCGATGGTGGTTATTTAGTCGTAGGATATACATCCACGGGTGGGGGACTCATAATAAAAACCGACGCGTTTGGAAACAAACAGTGGGCGAGAAGGGTATCGGGAGCGAATTTTTACTCCGTTGATCTGGTTTCCTCCGGTGGATATATAATCACGGGAGGTGTTGGGACGGATGTGCTACTCCTAAGGGTGAATTCCTTAGGATCCATGCTGTGGGCTCGTGGTTATGGAGGAGCGGGAAGTGAAAGTGGGAGATCCGTAAGGGAGATTCCGGGATCGGGTTATATAGTTGCGGGTGGAACGAACTCTTGGGGGGCAGGTGGTTTTGAAGATTATATTATTCGCACGGATCCCTCAGGCAACTTGATATGGAATAGGGTAATAGGGGTTGGAACGAGTACGGAATACACTTACAGTGTCAGCGTAACTCCTGACAACAGCTTCTTTATATCGGGAGCGCAATGGTCCATAAGGCCTCCCACGAAGATAGCGAAGGTGTCCTCCGCTGGAAATGTAATATATTATAAGTATCCTTCTGGTGGGCAACCCTTCGGAGGTTCAACGGCGATAGGTAGCGATGGTTCCTACGCATCAGCCATCGGATGGTATATAGCGAAGATGACAGCCAATTTGAATATGAATGTCGGTTGCCTATCCGATGCACCTATAAGCGTAGTCAATCCCTCACCATCCGTATATACTCCGTCCCTAAGTTATCAGGATATAACGGTATTACTTAATGTTTATAACATATTCCTCAACTATGTATCATCGGGAGCAAATAGATCAACATGGTGCGCGCCACTTGCGGATGATACCACATTGTCCGTTAGTGAGATTCCAACAAAGTGCAACGGTATCACCATAAATGATAGAACCATCAGTATAAAGGGGAAATTCACCATATACGATGCGAGCGGTAAAGCCATTACCTCGGGAAAGGATAAAATTATAAACTTACCAAGGTCAGGTATCTATTTTATAAGCACACCTGAAAGAGTGATTAAGGTGTTGGTAAGGTGAAGTTATTAATGATGGTGTAAGGATATGGAGAGAAACTTTAATTTCTGCCTTAAAATATCCACTTATGCAAACCCACTATTCGGCAAAAGATATTAAGATTCTTAAAGGGCTTGAGGGGGTTAGAAGACGTCCTGCGATGTACATAGGGGATACCCATAAAAAGGGTTTCCATCACCTGTTCTTGGAGATCCTGGATAACTCCGTTGATGAAGCCCTTGCGGGATTCGTCAAAAACATAAAGGTCATCTTACATAGCGATGGCTCAATATCGGTTGAGGATGACGGCAGGGGAATACCTGTGGATGAGCACCCTGAATTAGGCATATCAGGAGTTGAGGTGGTTTTCACGATTTTACATGCGGGAGGAAAGTTTGACAGAAAGTTGTATCAGGTGTCAGGTGGTCTTCACGGTGTAGGTGCTTCCGTAGTCAATGCTCTGTCCGAATGGACGGAGGTTATAGTTAATCGTGATGGGAAGAAATACAGGGCTTTGTTTTCAAGGGGGGATACGGTTGAACCTCTGAGTGAGGTAGGCATAACGGATAGAACGGGAACCACCGTGAGGTTCAAGCCAGATCCCGAGATATTCGGTGAGCAAACATGGGATAAAAACATAATAAGGAAGAGATTGAGGGAATTATCTTACTTGGTTTCGGGCGTGGTTTTTACATTATACGATGAGATTACAGGTGAGGAGGAGAGGTTTGAGAGTAGTGGATTGGTTGATTTTTTGAGATATATAGACGAGGGAAATAAGCCCCTGTTCTCACCACCATTTTACATCAGAAGGAAAGAGAAAAACTTTGAACTGGAATTGGCACTTCATTACAACGATACGGACAATGAAGAAATCTTATCATTCGTAAATACTATACAAACCACCGAAGGAGGAACCCATGTATCAGGTTTAAGGAGCGCTTTAACCCGAGTCATAAATGAGTACGCCCAGAAGAACAATTTTTTAAAAGAATTAAAAGGGAAAAACCTTTCGGGGGATGATGTTAGGGAGGGTTTGGTGGCTATAATCCACCTAAAAATGCCCGAACCCCAGTTTGAGGGGCAGACAAAGACGAAACTCGGCTCAGCCAGTGCAAAGAGCTTCGTTGAAAGTGTGGTTTCGGAGAACCTTAGAAGATTCTTTGAAGAGAACCCAAGAGTGGCGCAGATCATAGTGCAAAAGGCGATAATGGCTGCAAAATCCCGTATGGCGGCAAAGAAGGCGAGGGAACTCGTTAAGAGAAAGAACTTTCTTGAATCCGATACTCTTCCAGGGAAGCTCGCGGATTGCATAAGCGAGGATTCCAAGGTTTCAGAGCTTTTTATAGTAGAAGGAGATTCCGCCGGGGGATCAGCAAAGCAGGCCAGGGATAGGCATACTCAGGCGGTGCTTCCCATAAGGGGAAAGATTCTGAATGTTGAAAAGTCCAATATATTAAAGGCGCTTTCAAACAACGAAGTCAAAGCGATAATATCCGCCATAGGCTGTGGTATAAAGGAGGAGTGCGATCCATCCAAATCAAGATATGGAAAGATAATCATTATGAGCGATGCGGATATTGATGGTGCGCATATAAGAACCCTACTTTTGACCCTCTTTTGGAGATTTATGAGACCTTTGATAGAGCAAGGTTATGTTTATATAGCCATGCCCCCACTTTATAGGGTGCAAAAAGGAAAGAAGGTAGCATATCTGTACTCCGATGAGGAACTTGAAAGGATAAGGAGAGAGTGGGGTGATGATATAAAGATACAAAGATATAAGGGACTCGGTGAAATGAATCCGGAGCAACTTTGGGAGACCACGATGAATCCCAAAACTCGCACCTTGAAGAAGGTTAGCGTGGAGGACGCCATAGAGGCTGATCACCTGTTTTCCGTACTTATGGGGGATGTCGTTGAGACAAGGAGGGAGTTTATCCTGAAAAATGCGAAATTTGTGAAGAATCTTGATGTTTGAACTTCTGGTTTCGGTGGTTATAAACGAGGTTATGTATAACCCCAGAGGGCCAGAATCATCGGTAGGTTTGTACAACGAGGCGATTGAAATTTATAATGAAACGGATAGCACCGTCTGTTTAAACGGTTGGAGTATAAAGGACAGGTATGATACCGATCTCCTCGTTGAGTATCCCGACAGTGCCATATACGATATATGCCCAGGATGTATAGTATCGCTTTGCATTCCTCCGAGGGGATTTGCCGTTATACTTGACAGGGATTATACGAATCCATCCTCACCCGATCCCACACCTTACACCTTTCCATCAGGTACCGTAATAATGTCCGTCAATGATGCTCAAATAGGAAACGGCCTTTCACGAACGGATACGCTTTACCTTATAAACCCATCGGGTGATACTGTGGATATGGTCGGCGAATTTCCTAACGCCGATGATGGTATATCCGTTGAGAGAAAATCTCCGAGTATAGTGGTCTTTCTTCCTTCAACGAGTCCATCCGGACATACCTTAGGATATGCCAACTCTATATCGTGTTCCTATGAGTACTCGGTGAATATATCGCAGGTGTTTGATTTTAAGGATTCCCTCAGGGTGGAATTTATGGTGAAGAATGAAGGTATAGATACGACCACTTTCAAAGGTTCGGTTATCTTTGATGGTTCAAAGTACGAAGATATTCAAGTGAGTATGCCACCAGAGTCTTCTGTAAGCTTCATAAGGACTTTTAGGGTGAATATACCCGGAACTCATAACATAGGATTGATACTTGACTCTTCGGATTGCAACGGATCAAACGATTCTTCCTTTATACAATACACATATCAAAAACCTACGCTTTTAATAAACGAGATAAACTACAAGGGCACTGAATGGCTTGAGATATTTAATATAAGCGAGTGGGAGATGAACTTGAGGGATTTTGTGGTATGTGATGCGAGCACATGCAGCGATACGATAAAGGGCAATTTGGAATCTCAGGGTTTCCTGGTGATCTCGGGAGATACCAACTTTAAAAGGATCTTTCCAGATGTGGATTATATGTACGTTAAGGATATGCCAAAATTCAACAACTCGGGAGACGATGTTATAATAAGATCAAGGAACTTCAATATAGACAGTCTGCATTACCTTTCAAGTTTTGGGGGAGATTATAATAGATCCCTGGAAAGGATATCCCCTTACATAAGCACCAACGATTCAACCAACTGGGGAACCACTCAGGATCCGAGAGGTGGGACCCCGGGAAGAATGAACAGTCTCTCCTTTATAAGCGGAAAGGAAGGAATACAGCTTCCAAAGGAGATATTCAAGTCGGGTGATAAAATAACCTTATCCTTCTCATTTGAATTCAAAGTTGAGGATTTAAGGATAGGAATCTACGATGACTTAGGAAGGTTGGTTAAAACTTACGAGTTTAAACCTAGGACCAATGTCGGTCAGGTGGTTATGGATACCGATGATCTGTGGAAAGGCTTGTACTTTCTCGTAATTGAGGTGAATAAAAGCAAAAGGTTTAGAAGGAGGTTTGCTATTTCTCCATGATTCTTCTCAATACCTCTTCAACTATTCTGGGTCCATCCGGACTATCAACCAACCCCTTCCAGATATAGTAAATCCCTTTCACCCTACCCACAACGCTAAACCTTTCGCATTTTAGGAGATAACAAGCCTCCAATTCGTAGAACTTCTCATCGGGGTTCATAATCGGTCTGATCCTATTCTCTCCCCATATAAACACCTTCTTCCTCCTCTTTCCCCTTACCAAGTATGTCCTTACCCCGCTCCTCCTAAGATACCTATCATCAACCACCTTTATATCCAAGCCGAATTTATGCGCATGATTAACCGCCTTGCTGTTTATATGTCTAAAAAATGGAAAAGGTCCTCCGGTTATGAGCATCTTTCCACCATCCTTCAAAAAATCCAATATATACCTATCCCAAAGTGTGTCATACCTCTCATCCCCAGCGTATATGAGTAATTTGCAATCTTTTATCCTTTCAGGTTTCTTTAAGATCCTGTATTCGTAAAACATAAATGGAGTATAATCCATAGGATTTGGAAGGAAACACACACCTTTAAGGTTAAACTTTTTCACCTTGAAAGATATTCTTTTCTTATACTTGGGCCTGCTACTCTTAAATGTTTCACTCCATTTCTTGGTTAATTTCAGATACTTATATCCGAACTCCTTTGAAGGTTCAATGTTGGTGCCTTCCCACCATTCATTAAAGGATGTTATCAGGAGTATATCGGCATCTGTACCCATTATATTCATCAGGCTCATCTCGTAAAACTTCCCACCGTCTCTTGGAACATAAGGTTCTTTTCTACTTTTCATTTTAAATCCAGGAGATGCCGGAAGGGCGCACAGTCCCAAAACATATTTGCAATAGTTTTTATAATATTCGGGGTCGTTTTCAAGGTAAATGTACATGTGCATGTTCTTAAAGATGATATTTATGGTCATTCCTCTACCATCGGCGAACAATATAACATCCTTAAAATGCTTAGATATACTATCAAGCTGGAATATACTGAGGGAGTTTATAACCCTGCCATATATGAATATAACGGGTTTTCCCTTTATTCTCAGAAATCCTTTTCTTTTTCCGAAGTTTTTTAAAACCTTATCAATCTGATTTATAACATCCTTGGCGCTACTACCCACCTCAATGTATACGGTGTATTTTAAACCGCATCTATCAAAAACCTTGGAGGCCAGCTCTATGTTTTTGAGCTGATGGATACCCCAAAACGATATTATGAATCCATCTATACCAGCATACTTGGCTTCTTTGCAGTGGCGTCTCAGAGTTTTCACTTCAAGCGAGTTATAGGGCTCCAAGGGTGTATAAGTGGCCTCTTTCCATCTCTTGGGGGAATACCACATGTAATAAAATGCCAGCACCATCACAGGTTAAAGATGTAAAATAGTATTATAACCGCCGATGAGAAAATTACCGTGAAGTTCAGATAGGCGGATATGCGATGGAGATTGAAGAAGTAAATCTTTAAGTTTTCATCGTCCGGTTTCTCTTTGATTTCGCTCGCCGCTTTTCTTATCCTACCTCTGAGAAGTTCCGAAAAGATTATAAACATCAGCGAGATGATGGATAAGAATAGGGATAAAAACCTGTGGGTGATTAGGAATAGAACGCAGGATAATGAAAAGAGGAGCACTCCCCAACGGTAGTAATTCGGAAAGGTTTCACCTAAGAAATCGCCCACCTTATCCCTAGGAATCCTCCTGAAAGCCGCTGGCGTTATAGTTATAGTATAGAAAAGGGATATACCCAGCCACATTGATACTAAAACGATACCTATATCACTCAACATAAGAAAAATCCGAAATCCTCAATTTCCCTACATATCCCGATACCCTTGAATTCTCCCCTATCAGAGAGTCGTTCAATATTGAGTTTTCTATAACGCATCCCTCGTATATGATACTGTTTGATATTATGCTATTTTTTACGAGAGTTCCTCTGCCTATATGCACATTTGGACCGATCACGCTTCCCTCTATCTCAGCCTCGTCATCTATCCATACGGGTTCAATTATGCTAACGGTGTCCCTCTGTGAATAATGACTATTGTATTTTAAGAGTTCCCTCTGCGAGATTATGATCTGATCAAGGGTGCCGCAGTCCAACCATTCATCAACGCTTACGGCTCTCGCCTTCCATCCTTTACTTATCATATACTTTATCGCATCCGTCAGCTGATACTCTCCCTTCGTCCTTATATCGTTCTCTATTATGTGATTTAGAGAATCAAAGAGTAAAGGGACATCGGTAAAGTAATATATACCCACTATCGCTAAATTACTGGGGGGTACCGTAGGCTTCTCCACGAGATCCGTTATCTTATCTCCCTCAACCTTAACAACGCCGAATCTACGAGGATCTGGCACCTCCTTCACCGCAATAAAATCCCCTTTACTTATCTCCTCCTCCAAAAGCGACATTTTAAAGGGCGTATCACCGAGTATTATTAGAAGCTTGTCCCCTTTAACGAGGTCCTTTGCCAAGTTTATAGCGTACCCCAAGCCCAGCATATCCCTCTGAATAACAAAATCCACATCAAATCCCCTATCCTTAACATACTCGTATATGGATGTCCCATTCTCACCTATTACCAGATGTATCTTGGGATTTAAACGCTTTATCTCATCAAGTATGAAGCCTATTATCGGTTTCCCCGCTACCTGCAACATGGACTTCGGTTTGGTGAGGGATAAAGGCCTCATTCTTTTGGCGAAACCCGCCGCCGGAATTATCACTTCCATATTGTCCATATATTCTAAGGTTGAGAGGAGACCTTTTTTATGAACTCGTGTAAATCAAATACTCCAGCGTTCCCTATTCTGATCCTGCTGATACCCAGTTCCCTCATCTTTATGATAGCCTGCATGCAGGTGGCATTTTCTTTTATAGCATGCTTAACCTTATCACAGTTCCCTTGCACCGTAAAACCTCTCGCCGGCATGTAAAGGTAGTTTATAGTTCTCTTGATGAACTCCACATCCTTCTTGTCCGCTTCGCTTTTCATATTACGAATTATGAAATCCACTATCTCATAGTTTGAGTATTTTGAAGTTAATATTCGTGAGACTACGGATATGAATCCTGTGAATTTCAAAATATAATAGAATGCCATAAAAGGATAAACCAAAATCCGAAACAATGCATCCGTCCATACAACCGACATGATTTTCGGAACCATATCCCCAAATATCGCGAACAGTAAAGCCCCCCCAACACCGGATATTAACAAACCTGCGGGTATATTTATGCTTTCTATGAACTTGTATAGATTTACCAGTCCAAAAGTTAGGGCGAAGGTGTTCCAGAACAGCACGGTGGTCAATACACCCGTACGATCATGGAGTTGCCTCTCAAATATGTTGAACATAGGCGCCTTTCTAACATAAACCATCTCAAAGGATGACATGAGCATGGAAACGATCAAACTTATTAAAACTATTGCAAGGTATATCTTTTCCAACCTCCGTATATCAATGTCGCCAAAACAACTTTAAAAGCATCACCTATGACAAACGGTAATACGCCTAAACTTATGGAATTTTCAACGCCTACGAATAGGGACAGCTGGAAAACCCCAAGGATATAGATGATGATATGCATGAGCATACCCATAATTACAGCATTAACAACATTTTTCCTGAGGAAATCCCAAGTGTATCCCACTATTACGCTTGAAACGATGAAACCGAGTATATATCCCCCCGTAGGTCCTAATATCTTCGCGATTCCGCCTGTCCAACCCGCGAACACAGGCAAACCCAGAATCCCTTCAAGAACATACAGCACAACGGGGATATAGGCATTTCTGCCCATATAAAGCGCACACAGAAGGAGTATAAAGGTTTGCAAGGTTATAGGCACGGGTGAAAAGGGAAGGGGTATTGATATCTGGGAAAAGAGTATAAGACTCAAATTCCAGAATACAACCCTTACCAAAAATTCCCTCCTCGTAATCGCCAGCATGATAGGGTATTATATTGCGGAAAAATTTAACAATGTTCTATACTTCAAAAACCTCCTTTAAATCAACCTCAAAGCCTTTTAAAACTTTACTTTTAACCTTACCCTCACTGCTCGCTATGCTGTAAAGCTCATACTTTCCTTCATTTAATACCCACACCTCCACAGCCTTTTCACCAGGATATACTATCCAATACTCCTTAATCCCAGCTTTCTCATATATTTCAAACTTCTCATACCTATCCCTATAATAACTCGTTGGCGAGACTATCTCAACAACCAAGTCGGGAGAACCGAATAACCTACCTTCCTTTATATTCTTCAAGTTCTCCTTTGATATAAAAACTATATCAAGCTGAACCACGATGTCTTCGCTTAGTATTACATCAAAAGGAGATGGTAGAATTTCTCCGAAGCCTTTTTTAAGAACAAAAGAATACATAGCAAAATTCAATTTGTTTAAAATTCTTTGATGCTCAAAGTGCGGTGCGGGCATTTCGCATAACCTCCCTTTTATAACCTCGTACCTTTTGTCATCGTTGAGTTCCAAATACTCCCTATAAATCCAGAGTTTCTCTTTAACCTTCATTAAAAACCTCCTTTAAATCAATTTTAAGTCCTTTTAAGACCATGCTCCGCCCGCTATGCTGTAAAGCTCATACTTACCTTCCTTCAAAAGAGGACCGAATAATCTACCTAAGTTCCTCATTGATATAAATGTATCCTCGCTTAGTATCACATCAAAGGGTGAATATATGATAAACTCTAAATTCCTTGAAATCCTTTGATGCTCAAGGTTAGACGCAGGCTTTTCATATTCAGAAATGGAAAACATCGTAAAGTATTTTAAGGCCGAATTATAATTCTCTTCTTTTACAAAACTCACAAAGATTTCAGGTTTAGAATATCCGCTATGAACTTCTGGGATACTCTCGTCTTCATTACGGTAGGGGCACCGTTTGTGGGTTTCCTAATAAACGGCTTGTTTGGAAGAAAACTGGGAAAGTTCGCGGGTTGGTTGGCGACCCTGATGCTTTTAATATCCGCGATAACAGGAGGATACTTGGCATACTCAACATTGTTCGGAGGTCTAACACTTGATCGCGATATATACCTCTGGATAGCAGCAGGGGATTTGAAAATTCCCGTAGGATATATATTGGATCCGCTTACAGGTGTTATGCTTTTTGTGGTTACCTTCGTATCCTTATGGATACATATGTATTCCATAGGATATATGGCTGAGGACGAGGGTTATTGGAGATATTTCTCGTACCTTAATATGTTCGTATTTTTCATGCTTTTACTCGTCTTGGGAAACAACTTCGCTTTAACATTCGTAGGATGGGAAGGTGTGGGCTTAGCCTCTTATCTACTCATAGGTTTCTGGTATTATAGAGATGCACCGAGACAGGCCGGTATGAAGGCTTTCGTAGTTAATAGAATAGGGGATGCGGGCTTTCTCCTCGGTATGTTTCTAATATTCGCCCTATTTGGAACATTAAAGTACTCGGAGGTATCTCAGGCGGTTATAAATAATGTTGAAAATCTCAACTTCTTCATAGGATTGGCGGGACTTCTATTCTTCATAGCGGCCACGGGAAAATCGGCGCAGATACCGTTGTACGTATGGCTTCCCGATGCTATGGAAGGTCCGACCCCCGTATCCGCTCTGATACACGCGGCGACTATGGTAACGGCGGGTGTGTATTTGGTATCAAGAATATCGTTCATATACTCCCTATCCGATGCACCTGTTTTGTTCGGTGTTCCTTCATCAATGCTCGTATCGTACATAGGAGCATTAACGGCCTTCTTTGCAGCGACCATGGCCCTCGTTAATAACGATATAAAAAGGATTCTCGCCTTTTCAACCATATCCCAGTTGGGGTACATGTTCGCCGCGGCGGGTATGTTTTCATACTCGGCTGGAATATTTCACTTATACACGCACGCATTCTTCAAAGCATTGTTGTTCTTGGCGGCAGGTTCCGTTATGCATGCTATGCACGATGTTCTTGATATTCAAAGGATGGGGGGTTTGAGGAAAAAACTCCCATTTACGGCTCTATTTATGGGAATAGGTGGATTGGCATTGGCGGGTATTCCTCCGTTCGCTGGATTTTTCAGTAAAGATGAGATCTTGATAGCGGTTGAAAAGCAACCTTTCCTATTTTGGCTCTTAGTTATAACCGCTTTTCTAACGGCCTTCTATATGTTCAGAATGTTCTTTATGGTTTTCTTCGGAAAGCCGAGAGATACCCACCTCTACGAGCATGCGCATGAAAGCCCAGCGGTTATGCTTATCCCTATGGGGATTCTCGCGCTTGGGTCAATACTGGCGGGTTTCGTTGGCTTAGGCGGAGAGAAGAGTCTCTGGTCGGCTCTATTACATGATACATTCACCTTACCCGAACATTTCCACTTATCACACTCTTCCCTGCCAATGATATCCGGAATAATAGCGGGTTTCTCAGGAGTGATTTTGGCGTATATAATGTACGTTCTCGCACCGAATATTCCCGTTGTCATGGCAAAGGTATTCAAGCCGGTTTATATAATACTTTATCGCAGGTACTGGGTTGATGAGATATATGAGTTTATCTTTGTGAAAACCCTCTACGCTATAAACAAATGGATACTTTATTTACTCATAGACAGGATAATCATAGATGGAACCGTGAATGCTTTGGCCTGGATCTCTTATGCGTTTGGGGCGGTTTTCAGAAAATTACAAACCGGATCCGTAAGAACATACGCACTTTGGTTGGTATTTGGATTTCTAATTCTGATAGGTATATTGACATTGTGATTTGGGTAGGTGGGGAAAGTTCATAACCGTTGAAGGTATAGATGGGAGTGGTAAAACCAGCGTTATATACGGTTTGAAGGAGAGACTCATAGATGCGGGTATGAAGGAGGAGGATATAGTTATAACCAGGGAACCCGGTGGTACGGATTTTGGAGAACTTATAAGGGAGATACTTTCCAAGGATGTGGAAAGGGAACCCCTATCTGAACTTTTGGCACTTCTATCGTCAAGACATGAGCATGTAAAAAAGAAAATCATACCATCGCTGCAAAAGGGGAAGGTCGTGCTGTGCGACAGGTTCTCGGATTCAACCTTCGCTTATCAGGTTTTCGGTAAGGGTCTGGAATATTACTTGGTAACGCACCTCAATAAAATAGCATCCCTGAAATTGAAACCCAAGCTTACCCTACTCATAGATGTTGATCCCGAGATAGCCATCAGAAGGCTTAAAGATGTAGGCAAGTTTCCGGATCACTATGAAAAACTCGGATTAAAATTCTTTGAGAGGGTTAGGTATGGATACTTAGCAATTGCAAAGCGGGCTAAGAAACGGATAAAGGTTATAAATGGGAACAGACCTCTAAACGAAGTCGTGGAGGAAAGTTGGAAGTTCGTTGAAAAGTTAATATTTCCGGATGCTTAGAATTGGGGTTTTTTCTGGTGGCACGGGTGGGCATATATCCCCCGCAATATCCATAGTAGAGGAATTGCGAAGTAGAGGTTTATCTTATACCCTGAACCTCGGAGGGTTAAAAATAAACTTTCCGACGAATCATGAATATTTGAGATACGATGCCGCCGAGCTTTTACCACGGAATTCTTTAAGGATAATAAAGGGCATATTGCAGACTTTTGATGCGGTGATTCAAAGCGATGTTTTGTTAGGGTTCGGAGGCTATCCCATATTCCCCCCACTGTTCAACGCGCTTATAAATAACAAACCGATATACCTGTTTGAAGGTGATGCAAAACCCGGAAGGGCGAATAGGTTCTTCTCTCCTTTTTCAAGAAAAGTCTTTTGCGCTTTCAGAAAAACCATAACTCATTATCCTAACTCTGAATTCGTCGGAATACCTATAAGGAAACTGAAAGTGCATGATAGAGATAAAGCGGCGGATATGCTCGGTATAAACACGAACCTTCCGATAATCGGTATATTGGGGGGGAGTCAGGGTTCCAGATTTCTCAACGATCTGGCGAAATCCTTGGCGGAAACCGATGAGTTCTTCATAGTGTGCATAGTGGGGAAGTATGGAAAGGATTCCGTCGGAAAGAATTTCAGGTTTTTAAAGTTCCTTGATGATATATCGCCCTTTTACTCCTTGGTTGATGTTTTAATATCAAGGGCCGGGATGAGCACGATCGGAGAGATCAGTTTTTACAAAATTCCTACGCTTTTTATCCCCTATTCTTACGCTGGGGGGCATCAGGCCTTCAATGCCTTGGATGTGGTTGAGTTCGGAGGTGGTAAGATGCTTTTGGAAGATGAGGTGAATCTGGAAAGGGTGGTGGAGATTTTAAAAGAGCTATTGAGATATAGGGAAAGTTATAGGAAGAATCTGGAAAGATATTTTATTCCCGATGCTCCCTCCCGTATCGTTGAGGGTATCCTTCGGGATATATAGAGGGAAGCACGAAAAGTGAGTATATAAGCCCCCATATCATGCCACCGAACAGAGCCACGGCTATCGGTTGCCTGTATTCAAAACCTTCCGATCTTATGACTATCATGGGCAACAGACCGAACAGTGTGGTGAGGTTCGTTATAAGTATAGGTCTTAATCTTATTCTCGCCGCATTTACTATACCGTATTTTTTTGATATGTTCAACATAACTATCCCGTTATTCACAACGACACCGAATGATATAAGGAGCCCCAGTAGAGAAACTATGGATAGCGAAACTCCAAAAATATAGAGGAACAGCAGGGATCCACAGAAGCTGAAAATCAGGCTTATTCCTATGAACATAGGTTCTTTAAGGGATTCGAACTGCACCACCATAACGGCCACTATAAGGATAACCGCCAATATCCCTACGAGTACGATCTGCTTTATCATATCCATAAGTTCGTACATCTCACCCGATAGGAAGTATGTATATCCCTCCGGAAATCTATAAGATTCCAATAAACTCCTTATCTCCATCGTTATCCTCAGCAAATCGTTGCTCCTTCTATCGGCGGATACGGTTATTGATGGCATACCCATATATCTGTTTATCACACTTCGTATTTTAATCGTATCTCCTTCAAGAAAGTCATAAGAATATAGGACCGTATTGCGTCCTACAATGGGCAAGATGCCCACATCACCATCATACAAAATCTTTATGGGCTTTCCGTTTATATAATTTGCGGATAGTCCTGAGAACATTAGGAGTATATCCTTTTGAACATCGGAGGTAGAGATTCCAGAAATCTTAGCGTCCTCTTTAATTCTGAATTTTATCATATGTTTTAATGGCGGTAAATCAATAGTTATATTCGTAAGTCCCTTAATACTTTCAAGCTTCTTCGCGAAGGTTCTCGCTATGTTTTCAAGCGTGTTTATATCTTTACCCACAAAAGTTATTGACACCGATTTCCCTCGCATCCCGAACAGCGTTAATCTTTCAACGGGTAGAAATCTGACCTTCATCCCCGGAAACATGGGAAGATTGTTCCTAATAACATCCTCAATCTCCCACTGGGAAAGTTTCCTCCTTTTCCTTTCCTTCAATCTTATAAAAGCCTGTCCCTTATACGTTTCGGTGATACCCCCACCGTAGGCTATTATTCCCTTAGGAACATCCTTAGGGGCGCTTACAAATACGGTATAATTCTCTATCTCCTTTATTTTTGAGAGTATTCTGCTTACATTTTTCATGTATAAAGCGGTCTTCTCAAATGGGGTATTCGCCGGAAGTTCTATGTCCAGAAATATGAAATCCGAATCAAGTACAGGTAGAAACTCCCCGCTGATCCTGAATATCAAAAATCCCGGAAGCAAGGGGATAAGTAAGAGAAATTTTATATTGGAACTTCTAAGTTTTGTAAGTATCCTTGCGTAAATTTTTTCCAAAAATATTCCGCTCTCTTTAACGCCTTTAAGCACATAGGGTGCGAATGCCGGCGTTATGGTTATAGATACGAAAAGGGTAGATAACAAAGCAAACGCAAAGGATACTCCGACATTCTTCGCGATCTCACCTACGGCCCCGGATAAATAAACTATCGGTATGAATACGATTATCGTCGTTAGGGTTGAGGCTATTATCGGCCTTACCACCTCATAAGTGGCGATCTTTGAAGATTCCTTGGGTTCCTTTCCCTCGGATATGTATCTGTAAATGTTTTCACTAACTATAACCGAATTATCAACTATCATTCCCATGGCCAACGCTATTCCGGCCAGCGTCATGGCGTTGAAAGAATATCCTAAGAAATCTATCATGACGAAGGATATGCTCAAAGATATGGGTATTGAAAAGAGTATCACCGTTGAGAGTCTTAAACTACGGGTGAATAAAACTATTATACACATGGCCAAAATTCCCCCAAGAATCGCCGTATTTACAACTTCCTTTATAACCTTCTCTATTAAAAACCCCTGATCCATCGCTATCCAATAGTTTAGTCTCCCATCCTTTTTTATATCTTCGAGGATTCTTTTCAACTTCCTGGTTATCTCAAATGTATTCGCTCCTGGGGTTTTAAAAACGGGCGAAATTATCGCGGGTATGCCGTTATTCAGCTGTAGAACCTCATAGTACTCTCTATGATAACTTATGTCTGCGACCTCATAAAGAAAAACCGGCCTATATCCGTACCTTCCGACTATCATATTTCTCAGTTCGTAAAGTGAGGTTATTCTATTGGTTATTTCTCCCTTTTTCAAAGGGAAGGAATACCTCTTCTCATAAATGGCTCCAAAGATTTCGGAGGGTCTTATACCAAAGAAAGCCAATCTTTCAGGCTTTAACTTTACTCCTATGTATTCCTCATAGGTCCTAAGCATGGGGACTATGGCTACGCCGTATATCGTAGATGCCCTATTCACCCATAAAGATTTAACGAGTTCCGCTTTGTCCTCTGGAAAGGTTATTGTCATAACTGGAAATACGGAAGGATCAAACTTTATTATTGAGGGTTTCAAAGCCCCTTCCGGTAATTTAACTCCCCTAACCCTATCAACCACATTTATATAAGCCTCGGATATATCGTAGTTCCTTTGGAATTTTAACCTGATCTGCGAGTACTCCTCTATGCTCCTTGATGATATTTCCTTTAATCCAGGTAAATTTCTGAGGCTTTTTTCCAGAGGTTTGGTTATGTTTTCAAGAACCTCCTTAGGCGATGCCCCAGGATATGCCGTTATAATCGTTATAGTTGGCGATGATATATCGGGAAAAAGATCAATCCTTATTCTGCGAAGGGAATATACGCCTATTATGGAGAAGACAAAAAGTAAAACCCCAACGCTCAAAGGATGATCAACGCTCCACTCTATTATCCTTCTCAATCCTGTGATTTTAACTCCGAAAGATTGCCAAACTTATAATGAAAGTTGCCAATAAATCCATAACAGGTAAAATCATAATCTGGCAAAACGCCTTATGATTAATCTATCTTTTCCCAACGTGATATATGGGAGTATAGGGACAGGAGTTGGAAAACCGAGTTACTTATGCTTAAAGTTTGTCCTCAGAAACCAGGCTCTTGATACTTTAAAAAAGAGAAAGGAGTTTGATGCTAAATAATGGTTTATGAGCAGGGATTGGAGCAGATAAACCCTGTGGATTTCGGACTGAGGTTTGAGGAGAGGCGGACTACCACCCCAGAAGACCTACCCGATGACTTTGTAATAGTCCTTACATAGCCTTTGACCTGAAAAGGAAAGTGGAAGGTGCTAAGCAGGTATTTGCAGGAAGGTAGCGAGGGTAAGGGTGAGAAATTGAGTATGGCAAGAGGTGGCTTGTGGAGAGATTCTTTTCAATGTTTAAGCGATGGTTTGGAGGGTGTGTATGGAAAGGCGTGTGGAAAGGATAGATACTTGGGTTAGAAAGAATCTAGAACTGTTTTTGGACAGAGCAATTTACAAAGTTAATATAAAGGTGAGGCCTATGGAAAATTTTAAAGGTAAAGTCATATTTCCGGATGAAGAATAAATTGGTATATATGAGAAGTTAAATAGCATATGAGCGGTTTCCAAAAAAATTCCCGCACCTATTCCCGTTGATACATAAATATATTTGGTATTTTCTTTTATTGAGGGTTCAAGTCCTATATCACCCGAAGAATAAGCAACTTCCACTTTCGTAGATATCAAGCTTAGGTTAGAAAGTGTATTTACAAATCTTCCAAGTAGCAAAGAAATTTTGCCTCTATTTCCGAAGGTGTAAATTTTTGTAGGTAAGTATTTTATGTACGTACCTTCGCCTGCGATAATCCACGAGGTCGTTGGATAGAAAGAACCTCCAAAACCTAAGGTAAAACCCACTGGTATATATTTTTCAGCGTGTTCCTCGTGATAGAGATAACCTACTGGAATCTTTAAGAATGTAAAAGCGTATAAACTGGGTCTTGAAGGTGCGATTTTTCTAAGAATATAATACTTGATACCAACATCCAATCCAAACAAAGATGCGACTTTATGGTACTTTTCATCCCTCATATATCCCCCAGCAAAATACACGGGCAATGTGGAACCTAGAGAGAATTTTCCAAAATTGCGAAATATGGACAAGGTTAAAAAATTTACCTCTCTATGGAATTTCCCTTCATCTTGCTTTAAAAAGTTATAAGAAAAACTTAAATCGTAATCTTTTGTAGAAGAAAATGAAATACTGTAAGGATCACCCACAAGACCGAGACATGCGGGACATGAATTTATGACGAATAGCATAACCTTATAGTTTAAAGTCGCAGGAAAACTTTTACCGAGCCATTTTGATGGTGTTTTTCCCCATAAAAAGTTTTTCCATAGTAGAATTTCTTTCTTATGCTCTGGATAATAACCTTACAGAGCATAGGTGCAAAGGCGGATGAAAAGGCCTTAGAGGCCTATAACAAAGGCATAAGGATGCTCTTCACGCAGAATGTAGGTCAGCTTTCGGACGAAGTCCTATTCTACTCTCTGCACCCTTCCGTAGTTTATGTCCTGAGAGATGGAACTATACATATAAACGGTGTAAAGGTATCTTTTAAATCAAAACCGAGGTTCATAACGGGAGATATGCAACTTATAACAAAGGTTTCATACTT
>WGFI01000005.1 GCA_015492295.1 Caldifarciminota bacterium | reverse complement strand
GATGGTAATCATTATGGTAGTTTGATAGCATATAGGGATACGGTTTATTATTATGTTGGTGGGGATAGGAGTTGGGATGCTTTTACATTCACCGATGGAGGCAATGCTTGGTTTTTCAGGGGGATAATCAGTAAGATAACTGGGGTTAAGGAGGTTGTTAGAGGTAAAGTTGATGGGGTTTTGAATGTTAGTAAAGGTTTGATTGAGCTCAAAGATGTTGGTAAGGTTTATTCTATTGATGGAAGGTTGGTTTTTAGGGGTAAAGGCAGAGTTGTTCTTCCAAGGGGTGTTCATTTCGTTAAGTTTAAGGATAGGGTATTTAAGGTTATAGTTAGGTGAAATCGTTTTCGCCTTTGTAATATATTCTTATGCTAATGGTTCATACATCTTTTTGCAGATTTGGATGAAAGTAGGCAAATGGATAGCATATTTAAAGCCTTTCGGATATTATGCTGATAGGTTGATAATCTTTTCTCCACTCATCCCGTATTATACCCATTTGCTTCGGAAATAAATCTCATACATCATCCTACTTTATATCACCCCATCTATGCAATACCGCCCATCCAAAATATCTTTTTTCTTACAATTTTATCAGATTTATTTCTGCAAATGCAACTCATTTGCAACTTTATAATATCGGGTTATGCTTCCGATAGCCTTGCTTCCTGAAAGAGGTTCAACTTATGCTTTAAATGTGGATACGGCATTTTGGATCATCTTTTACCTATCTCTGGTATTTTTTGTAATAATAAATGTGGCCTTGATAGTTTTCATAATAAAGTATCGCAGGAAACCCGAAGATGAAGAACCTGGAGCACCGATAAGTCATAATACCAAACTGGAGATAATATGGACGATAATCCCGACGATACTCCTTTTCGTAATTTTCTGGTTCGGTTATAGGGCCTATGCCAAGGTAAAGTGGCCTGATAAGAAACCTCGTTTGGAGATAAAAATAACGGCAAGGCAATGGGGATGGACGGCTGAGTATCCCGATGGAAAAAAGATCATAACGGGAACCATAAAGGACAATAGGGCTATAACGGAAAAGGATTTTCCACCCATAATATTCGTTCCCGCAGGCGAACCTGTACAGCTATTATTGACATCAACGGATGTAATACATAGCTTTTATGTTCCTGCTTTCAGATCCAAATACGATGCCATACCCGGAAGATACACGAAGATATGGTTTCAAGCGAAGAAGCCGGGTGAATATCCCGTCTTTTGCACTGAATATTGCGGCAAATGGCATTCGCGTATGCCTGCGAAAGTCATAGCTTTGCCTCCAAAAAAGTTTGATAGGTTTATAAACATACCCGTGGACAAGTTTAACTCAACCTTGGCGAACATGCCTTTGGACTCAATATATGCGGTTTTGAATCTATCCGATAAGGAGTTTGAGGAGTGGTCCGGGGCTCAGGAAAAACTGTTGGCATCCTTAACACCCGCCGAAAGGGGAAAGCTCCTCGCTCAAAAGCTATGCGTATCATGTCATTCCTTAGATGGCTCCCCCGGTATAGGACCGACATGGAAAGGCCTTTTCGGTCATGAGGTTGAGCTGGCTGACGGGAGAAAGGTGGTAGCGGACGAGAACTATCTAAGAGAATCCATACTTGATCCTCAGGCTAAGGTCGTTAAAGGTTTCCAACCTGTTATGCCTTCATTTCAGGGGCAACTTACCGAGGAACAAATTATGGATATAATTGAATTTATTAAAACCCTTAAATAAGGAGGTGGAACATGACGGCAAAGGAACATGTTGAAAAGTTGGGAACATATCTGGATGATAAGAGCTTGAAGTCGTGGCTTTTCACCTTGGATCACAAACGTATAGGTCTTATGTATATGTTCACGAGCCTTCTATTCTTCATAGTCGGTGGGCTTTTCGCCCTGATATTCAGGACGGAACTCCTATTCCCCGGAAAGCAATTTATATCGCCTGAGGCTCATAATATACTATTCACATTGCACGGTGCTTTACTTATATTCTTAGTTATAATCCCTATAATTCCCTCGGGTCTCGGAAACTTTTTCCTCCCGATTATGATCGGTGCAAGGGATGTGGCTTTTCCAAGGATAAACCTTTTAAGTTATTGGATATTTGTTCTCGGCGCTATACTATTATTAACCTCCCTTCTCTTTGGACCCATAGATACTGGTTGGACATTTTATACACCTTACAGCTCTAATAAAGGACTTAACGTCTTCATAGTTTCATTGGCAGTATTTACCATAGGTATGTCCTCAATATTGACTGGAATGAACTTCATAGTCACCGTTCATAAGCTCAGGGCTCCCGGTCTGACCTGGGGAAAGCTCCCTCTATTCGTTTGGGCAATATACGCAACCAGTCTTGTGCAGCTTTTGGCAACACCAGTTCTCGGTATAACCGTGCTTCTACTCGGCATGGAGAATATACTCGGTATAGGTTTCTTTGATCCTTTCAAAGGTGGTGACCCAGTACTTTTCCAACATCTGTTCTGGTTTTATTCGCATCCAGCGGTTTATATAATGATTCTCCCTGCCTTTGGTGTAATATCTGAATTGGTATCCGTTCATAGCAAGAAACATATATTCGGATATTGGTTCATAGCGGCTTCTTCCTTGGCCATAGCCTTCATAGGTTTTATAGTTTGGGGTCATCACATGTTCGTCGCAGGAATGTCTCCATTGGCGGACTTCATATTCTCATTTTTAACTTACTTCGTAGCCGTGCCTACCGCTATAAAAATCTTCAACTGGACCGCCACTCTTTACAAAGGTAAAATTTCATTTACGACCCCTATGCTCTACGCGTTGGGTTTCATATCGTTGTTCCTCATAGGAGGATTAACAGGTCTGTTCTTGGCAAACTTAGGTACGGATATACACTTGCATGATACCTACTTCGTTGTGGGACACTTCCATTATGTTATGGTAGGCGCGGCGGTATTTGCATTCTTTGGCGCCCTTTTCCATTGGACACCTAAGATGTTCGGAAGAATGTACAACGAGCCACTGGCAAAGTTGGGTTGGTTCTTCAACTTCTTAGGATTCAACTTAGCATTCTTTCCGCACTTTATACTCGGCATTGAAGGTATGCCGAGGAGATACTGGGATTATCCCGCTGAATTTCAGACCCTACATATGATTTCAACCATAGGTTCATATTTCATAGGATTGGGTATCGTTCTATCCATAGGTGTATTTCTGTACGCTATATGGAAAGGTAAGAGAATATCCGACGATCCATGGAAAGGTAAATCCTTGGAATGGACGATACCTTCACCTCCACCCACCGAAAACTTTGAAAAGATACCCGTTGTAAAAGAGGGTCCTTATGAGTTTGCGAAACATTGAGGAGGTTCAACTATGGAGGTTATGGTAAAAGAAGAGCATGAGGAAAAGCATGCGGGACTTGAAGGCGCAAAGTTCGGAATGTGGTTATTCTTATTTACGGAGCTTCTACTCTTCGGAGGACTGTTCGCCGCTTACGCCGTTTTCCATTCCGTATATTCCCATGATTTTGAGATAGCCCATCATCATTTAAATAGGACGATAGGTTTTATAAATACGGTTATACTTATAACGAGCTCATTAACTATGGCTCTCGGCGTTTGGAGTGCCCAAACCAACAGGAAAGGCCTTTTGAATCTATTCTTACTGCTCACCATACTTTTCGGTATCACCTTCTTAGTCGTCAAATTGACCGTTGAATGGCCCGTAAAATTTGCGGAAGGCCTGTATCCTGGTGGCAAAGAATTTAACGCACTTTTGCAAGAGGGACACAAAGGGCAGGCTATATTCTTCTCTTTATATTTTATGCTTACGGGATTGCACGGATTGCATGTTTTGGTAGGTGTATTGGTGTTAACGGCGATTCTGTTCTTGGCACTGAGAGGCAAGTTTTCCTCGGAGTATTATGGTCCCGTTGAGGTTTCGGGCTTATACTGGCACTTGGTTGATCTTATATGGATATACCTGTTTCCGCTTTTCTATCTTATAAAATAGGAGGTGCAAAATGCATGAGAAGGAGCATATAGTTAAGCCACCTGTATATATAGGTGTTGCTGTCGCTTTATGGATATTAACATTTGTAACCGTTTGGGCAGCAGGTATAGACCTGGGTAAGGTTATGAACACCATCATAGCGTTAAGTATAGCATCTGTGAAGGCCAGTTTGGTGGCTCTCTTCTTTATGCATTTGAAATATGAAAGCAAACTATTATGGTTCATGATAACCATACCTTTGTTCCTTCTAGCAATTCTTCTCGCGCTTCCTTTGGTGGATGTTTTGACTAGGGCGGGGTACTTCGGTGGTATGTGATGCTTTTTTTAATATCGGAGTTAAGCACATACGTTCCCCCGGATATAAAGGGTGTTGAGGTTGAGTTTCAAGGTGGTAGGAAGGTTGAAGGTGTAATTCTTACGGATCAGAGTAATAGGAAGTTTAAGGTTGAGGATATATTTGATGGTAAGTTGCCAGTCCTCGTTGTACCTATGTATTACGATTGTCCGGTGGTTTGCTCAACGGTGCTTCTCAAAACTTATGAGGCATTAATCAAAATCAAAGACCTAAAACCTGGAAGGGATTACAAAGTCTTGGTGTATTCGTTCAACCACAACAACACCGTTGAGGACGCTAAGAAAAAATATTATAAGTACAACCAATTCTTTAAGGGTTCCGCAATGTTCGCTGTGGGAGATTCTATCAATGTGTTAAAACTTTCCAACATACTCGGATATAAGTATAAGAAGCTAAAAAACGGTTTATACGCGCATCCGGTGGCCATCTTTGCACTCACACCCGATGGAAAAACCTCGTCGGTTATTTACGATTTGGGAAGAATAAACCCTATGGATGTTAGATTATCACTTCTGAAAGCGTCAAACGGAAACATAGGGGAGAATAAGATCATAAACCAGTTCTTACTGTACTGCTTTCAGTACAACTCCGCAAACAAACGGTACGAAGTTGTGGTTTGGAGGTTGGTTAAACTTATCGGTGTATTGAGTATAATGTTAGTCTTAGGGGTATATGCATACATATTTCTAAGGAAAAGATAAAGCTTACACAGGAGGATTTCTACCTTATAATTCCAACATCATGAAACGGAAAATCTTTATAGCATTTTTCTTAGCTTTAGGCCTACTGTACGCCCAGTTTCCTCCAAGGCATATAGCACTTGGCGATTGGCTGACGCTTCACGGGTCAATGGGACATAACGGTTTTTCGGCTTTGAAAGGTGTTATAACCTCTTGGAGTGTCAAATACACTATAACCACAGATTATGGAGAGTCTCAACCGGCCGTTGGGGATGTCAATGGAGATGGAACACCCGATATATTATTCATACCTTGGGATCAATGTAAGGTGTATTCATATAACGGTGCCACCGGAGCATTGCAGTGGGTATCAACGGTATCATCCTCATGGGGAAACTGGGGAGCACCCGCGGTAGCCGAACTGAACCCTGCAAGTCCAGGCCTTGAAATAGTTTTATCCTGTGATGGTGATCTTCATCTTTTGAGGGGTACGGATGGGTCGGTTATATGGTCTCTATCGGGAGGTAGCTACTCCGCACCGAATGTTGCCACGGATGGTACGGATACATTGATATTGGTTGTGGATAATGCCGGAACTCTGAGGGCAATACGACCTGTGGGAACTCTCGCATGGTCGTATTCAGTAGGTTGGGTATCAGCCGATGTGAATGTTCCTGCGGTAGGAGATATAGACGGAGGTGGTGATCTTGAAGTCGTCGTATTCGGAGGAGATGGTTATGTCAGGGCTTTTAAGTTCTCAACGGGAACATTGATGTGGAGTAGATACATAGGGGCACCTGGTATGAGCACGAATATGTCCACCCCAATAACTTTGGCCGATTTAAACAATGACTGCATAGACGAGGTGTTGGTCGGATGGAATACCACACTCTACGCCTTAAACGGAACCGACGGAAGCACTATATGGACATATTCTTTGCCTGGATATACCGTAGGCCCAATATCGGTTGCCGATGTGAATGGTGATAATATAAATGATGTTATAGCAGGCATTAGAAACGATATAACCGCCTGCGTCTCTGGTGTAGGTGTTGTGGTACTTTCGGGGACGGGGACATTACTATGGCAGCAGACTGGATGGACGCCGAATGCGATGCATGGAGGTGGAAGGGTGGTTGCGGATTTTGATGGAGATGGACAACTTGAAATAGCGGGTGTTCCTTATGGTTCTTGGTGCAACGGTGATGGCGTTTTTAGGATGTTCAACGCTTTGACTGGTACCGTTGAATGGACATACACTTATGGTGTTGATGCGGAAGGTGCGTCTATGGCCGATGTTGATGGAGATATGTGCGCAGAACTCATACTTCTTCCAACATGGAATAACAATAATACCATCGTGGTGCTTGATGGCACAGGTTCTGGGTGTGGTTATTATCCGTATAATGATACCTGTGGAGTTCTTGGGTATGATGATCCTGTGAAGGTTGAGGAAGGTAAAGGGGTTCTCGTTCTCAATATCAGAGGTGATAGGGGAGGTTTATGGGTGGATGTTAAGGGGGAATTGGTTAGTATATACACTACTGATGGGAAGTTGGTTTTTAAGAGAGTAGTTAAAGGCAAGAGGTTTATAAGGCTGAGGAAGGGGGTTTATTATGTGAAGGTCAGGGACAGAGCCAAGGTAGCTGTTGTTAGATAACTTTACAGAAAGCCCTGCATAATAGACTTTGAGCGAAACTGGGTAAAAATTCAAGAGATTGGAGGGTGGTTTAGGGTTTTAAGACTTAAACAAATAGATACTATCTGCCATCAATGGAAGCAGGAGAGCTGTTATCAGCCAACTTTAACAACGGGAGGGAGGTTTGACCAAAAAGACTTCAAAAATTTTGGCAAGGAAATACATTAAGCGGGGTTATTTGGGAAAAAGTGTGGATTTAGGCGAAGTATTGAGCTTGGTCAAAGAGTTTTTGAGTGTCCGATTGAAGTCTGCCCTACCGTAAAGTGGGCTCTAATGAAATAAACGCTTTTTGGAAAACCTATATCGTTAAATAGAACATCGCTATACCACCAGCAACGGATACATTTAGCGATTCAACCTTTCCATACATAGGAATCTTAACCGTAATATCAACTTGATCTTTAACCCCTTTGGAAATTCCCTCCCCTTCACTTCCCAAAACCAAGGCAAAAGGTGTAGGAACTTTTATCCCCTTTATATCTCTACCATTAAGATCCAAAGCTATAACCCATCCACCCGCCTTTTTAAATTCCTGCAAAAATCTGATTATATTATACCTGCTAACTTTTATGTGAAATATGGCACCCGCCGATGTTTTTATCAACGCGGGAGATATAGGCGCCGCCCTACGCTGAGGCATAATAACTCCCGCAAAACCAAAACCCTCGGCGCTTCTTATCAAAGCCCCTGCGTTTCTCACATCGTTTATATGATCAAGAACCAGAATAGGCTTTGAAGTTTTTAAAGAAAGGGCTATGATTTCCTTTCTGTCATAAAGCTTTATCTCATCCACCTCCATGGCTATACCCTGATGTTTATTCGTTGATGTTATTTTGTTAAGCTCCCTCTGGGACACCAGAACGACCTTGTATCCACCGCCACTTATTCTATTAAGCAAATCATCATCCAATCTTATCCCTTTCTGCAAGTAAATTTTCTTGGGTTTTCTCTTTGATCTCAGATATTCATAAACCACCCTTCTACCGTAGATGATCAACTAAACGACCTCCTTAACCACACTACGCAGGTTTTCAAATCTCATTATCTTACCTTCCGCCTTCTCCTTGCCTCCACCCCCACCACCACCCAGTTTATCAACTATCCTCTTCATTATATCTCTCGCCGATAATTCATGGGTCAAATCCTTACCTATCCTTATATGTACAAAACCCCTATCTTTCGCATGACTTGATGTCAGGATGATTACGCTTTTGGAATCATAAACTCTATCGGCCACTTTTCTTAAAGCATCCTTTGGAAGAGGCACTATTCCAATTCGCACCCTCTTTCCATCGCTTTCAAAGGTCTCAACACTTTTAGCGTAAAGGTTTGCAAGATTTTCATAGAGCGTCTGAATTTCCGATTTCAACTCCTTTATCTCATTCAATCTTTTCAGTAGCATCTTTGGTATATCGTTCGCGGAGGTTCTTAGGATCTCACAGGAGTGATGCACTATATCCCTCTGTTCCTGAATGTATCTTAGCGCCCTATTTCCGACCAAAGCCTCAATCCTTCTGGTTCCAGCGGATACGCTTTCCTCTTTCGTTATAATGAAAACTCCTATATCACCCGTCCTATAAACATGCGTGCCTCCACACAGCTCCTTTGAGAAATCTCCAACGGTTATGACTCTAACTATCTCCCCGTATTTCTCTTCAAATATGGCAATTGCCCCCTCTTTCAAGGCCTCTCTGTAAGGTTTGTATTCCTCAATAACCTCCATATTTTCCCTTATCTTTTCATTTACTAGATTCTCAATCTCCTTCAATTCCTCATCCGTCAATGCCTTTGGATGGGAGAAGTCAAATCTCAATCTCTCCCTTTCAACTAAGGAACCTTGCTGTCTAACATGCTGTCCCAATATGCTTCTCAAAGATGCATGTAAAAGATGAGTTGCGGTATGAGCCCTCCTCGCCGCATCCCTATCTATCTTTGATACTTTCAGAACACACTCATCTTGGGGATTTATATTCCCTTGAAGGTTACCATAATGCACTATATCGGAACCTATCCTCTTGGTATCCTCAACTTTGAATCTCCAATTTTTACCCATTATCTCACCAACATCACCTATCTGACCCCCTCCTTCCGGATAGAAGGGGGTTTCATAGCACACCAAGACGTATTTATCCTCTATTTTGCCGAATTTGGCCACTTTTGATTTTGCTTCCAGTTTATGATAACCTACGAACTTTGATCCGGTGTAATCCTCGGATATGAAAGACCATTGCGGGATTAAGAGTTTGAACTTTGCCCTTTCACGGGATCTTTCTCTGGCCTTTTCCATTTCTTTCCTAAAACCTTCCCAATCCACTTTGACACCGTAAGTGGTTGCCCAATCGTCTATCATATCCTGTGGGATTCCGTAGGTATCGTAGAGAACAAACGTTTCCTCCCCCTTCAAAATACCATCTTTTGTACTTTCAAGTTTTTCCATAAGGATAGGTATGGACCTTCCGAGCGTTTGTAGAAACCTCTCTTCCTCATTCTTTATAGTCTTCTTAACCATCTCCGCGTTTTCCTTTATTTCAGGATACACATCCCCCATAGTCTCTATAACTATATCCGCGACTCTGTAAAGTATCGGTTCCGCTATGTTCAACTTTTGGGCGAATCTGTAAGCCCTTCTAAGTATCCTCCTTAAAACATAACCCCTTCCAAAGTTGGCAGGATATATCCCATCCGATATGGCAAATACTAAGGCTCTCGTGTGGTCCGCTATGACCCTGTGCGGTGCCCCTGTCTCATAGGTGTATTTTACACCCGTTATATCTTCAATGAAGTTTATTATAGGCATGAAGAGATCAGTTTCAAAGTTTGAGTATGTTCCTTGAAGTACCGATGCTAACCTTTCAAGCCCCATACCCGTATCTATGTTCTTCTTTGGTAAGGGTTCCAAATTCCCATCCGCTCTACGGTTGTACTGCATGAATACCAAATTCCAGAGTTCCAGCAATCTCTCATCCTCATCCCCCGAACCCAGATCGTACAATATTTCCGAAGATGGACCGCAAGGCCCAACATCCCCCATCTCCCAAAAGTTATCCTTAGCGCCCAAGCGTAATATTCTGTCCGGTGGGATTCCAACTTCATCCTTCCATATATCATAAGCCTCCTCATCCTCTTCATAGACGGATACCCATAGCTTCTCAGGGGGCAATTTATACACCTTTGTTAATAATTCCCAAGCCCACATTATGGCTTTTCTCTTAAAATAGTCCCCAAAGCTGAAATTCCCAAGCATCTCAAAAAATGTGTGATGTCTCCGTGTAAAACCTACATTATCAAGATCATTATGTTTCCCTCCTGCTCTTAAACATTTCTGAACCGATGCCGCCCTTTTAAAAGGAGGATCCTCCTCACCTAAGAAATAAGGTTTGAACTGATTCATACCTGCGTTGGTGAATAGAAGGGTGGGATCGGGTGGAAGTAGAGGAGAAGATGAAACGATCGTATGCCCTCTCTCCTTAAAAAATTCCAGAAACACCTCTCTTATTTCCTTGGATTTCACGGTTGAGAATTTTAAGGTTGAAAGAAATGTGATAAGGAAACTTTTCTCCACCCATTCGTATGATACTCGTTCGCTTCGGGAATAGAACGACCGCGCCTGTATATCACCCCATTTATGCGATACCCTAAGGAGATTAAAGAAGGCGGGGATAAAGAAGAAAACGGGGAGGTATGAAGATATAAAGAGCATATTTATCCGCCCTTGAAGCGCTTAAAACCTTGTTCGTTCAGGAGAAATTGGTGGAAGATTTACGAAAGGTCAAGAATGTTAAAAGGGTGTATTCACTTATAAGTGATCTTACGAGGATAGGAAAGGACAGGGATTTACTCGTTCGCCTCTTTGATAATGTTTATAGCTTGCTGCATATAGGGGGATATAATTACAAGATAAGAAAGCCATAGATAGCGGTTTTGAAAAAGTTGAGAGGATAATCAAGATAGTTGAGAAGCACATAAATGAACAGTCTTAAAATATAAACCTTATGCCCAATGTTAAGATTCCAGAAACGCCCAAGGAACGGCTTGAACTGGCCAAAAGGTATTTAAAGAACGCTAAGGAGATATTAAAAAAGTCTGGGGTTGATAGGAGAAGGGGGGCGTATATAGACTTAAAGCACATATCCGAAGCCTCTGGAACAGCCTATCTTGCCGCTCTTGAAGCCCTGAAAGCCCTTTTCGTGTGGGAGGGATTGCTTTCCGCAAGGGATTTAAGTCGCAAACTTAAAAAGGTTGATATGTACGATTATTATTTGAAGAATGTGATGAGGATAGGGAAAGATAAAGATCTCATTCGTGGTCTTTTCAGTGATGTATATGAGTTGCTACATCT
>WGFI01000004.1 GCA_015492295.1 Caldifarciminota bacterium | reverse complement strand
AGGCTTACTCTTGTCCTACGAAGGATAAGTCATCATACGCATACATCCACGATGCCACAGCTATGCCGAAGCCTTACAAATCCGTATTCGTTGAAGGTGCAAATCTGAAAGATTACGAGTTCGTTGAGTTGAGGGTCAAGGGGGTTATGTGTGAGGAGTGCATTCAAAAGATAGAGGCCAACTTGAAGGGCGTTGAAGGTATCGTGGGAATGGAGTATCTTTGGGAGAAGAAGCTCTTAAAGGTCTTTGGGAAAAATCTCAACCTTGACAAGGTTATAAGTGCGATAAAAAAGGCGGGATACAAGGCCAAACCCAACACTACTTAGAGAATACTTTCCAAAACTCCTCCCTCACCCTTTCCTCTGAAAATCTTTTGGCGTTCTGTTTATTTATCCTTGACAATCTATGACGGAGAGCGGGATCTTTAAGAAGAAATCGCAGAGCCTCGCGTAGGGATTCCTCATCACCCGGATTTATTATAAAATTTTCAGAATGCAATATCTCGGGTAATGCCCCAACATTCGTGGTTATTATAGGCAATCCCAATGCCATGGCTTCAAGCACGGCCATTGAAAAACCTTCCGAATATGAAGGTAATACGAATATGGACGCTTTTTTAAAGACCTCAATCTTTTTATCCCCAATTATATTCTCATAGAACTCAAACCTATCTGTGAAGCCGTTCTGATTTATGTATTCGTTAAAAACCTCATCCGGATCCTCATTCTTTACCCATTTTATATTCGTTTCATCCTTTATCTTACTGCCTACGGCGATAACCTTACATTCAGGAAATTCCCGAAAAATATCTGGTAATACTTTTAAAAGATCAATCCAACCCTTAGCCTTTGAAAGATGTCCAACGAATAGTATATTCTCCCCCGATATATTTGGGGTTATACTGAACATTTCATCGGGAGCTGGATTCGGGACTACGATCAATCTACTATCAGGAACCAAGCCTTTAAACTGAGATTTTAATCCTTCCGACTGAACTATTATCCTATCGCATTTTACGAGGTACCATCTAACTAGGAGTTTAATAAGAAGGTTTGCTGAGTCATAGAATATCCTGAAATGTCCCCCTCTCATATGAGCCACGATTATGCCTACGAAGGGCCTCGCGATGGATATAACAATGAAATCCTTTAATGCTCCTAAGGATGTCGCACTCAAATTGTAATAAAAATAATCCGCCCTGAATTTTATCAATTCCAATATGAGTTTTAAAAGCATACTTAACCAAACATAAACGCCCCTCAATGAGAGTTTCCCCTTATCGGCATTGCTTTTCTGATACGATGTGTTTATGACTTTGAGTTCATAAGGACATTCTTTGAGGAGTAAAGAGTTTGAAACCTCAGGTCCAGCATAAGGGGGTCCCATAGGAACAAAAGCCAGAACCCTTTTCCTCATACCTTTCCCTTGTATCTCCTTATACCCCATTCCAATAGTGCCAATACAACGATCATCAGTATAAAAGGGTAGAACCTTGCGAGGTTAAATCTTTCAATCCTTTCAGTTATATTCAGAGCTTCCCTTTTATCCCTTAACAACATACCTCCCGAAATACCCGCTATGTTTTTAAGAACATTCGTATCCACTCCTAAGTATCTCTTTTCCACAGGTATATTCAAAACATAATAGGAGACACTCCTCTTGAATATCTCGGTTTTACCCTTGAAGAATCTCACCTTGATCGTATTCTTTCCCGTGTCCCCTGCTAAGGTCTGATATGTGTAGAATCCGTTGAAGGGTATCTTCTTCCCTTCATTTATTGAGATCGCATCGACACCTGAGCCCGTTATTATCACCCTTACATTTTCACCTTTAAGAAATACGGGCTTTTCGGTATATACATCAACAACAAACTTGATGTTTTCATCAATGTAGTTTATGAAATCTTCGTACTTTGTGTGATCAGCGAGCCATATCTTCCATATATCCGGACTTAAAATCAATAGAGCGTTTCCCTTCCTCGCTATAAGGGGATATCCACCGACACTTTCGTATATCTCATCAAGCTTAAAATTCGGCTTAAATACGGTTCTCAGAGGAGGAGTATTTCCCCTTACGAAAAAATCCCCTACAATCTTTGTAAATCCTTTGGTGTTATCCCCAACTATAACTATTGAAGGTCTCCTTTCCTCAAACTTTGGGGGTGATACCATCACAACAAATGGGGATTCGTAATCCATTTTGTCATCCTTTTTCAATATAACATTCGCATCTACGAATTTACCTCTCAGGAATCTCACTATCGGCGAGGGTTTCCATACGAAAAATATGGGCTTTCCCGTTTTCACTCCATATATAAAGAATTTTAAAGTGTCATCCTTGGTATAAATCTTGACTTCATCCTTTTCCGAGAAGTTTTTCAATACGAAACTGACTTCCTCACAGGAATACTTTGAGTAGGTTTTACCTTTAAACATTAGATAGGCGGTATCGTTGAGACAGCCACTGAGTTTTATTCTCATCTCCCCATTACCCCCTACCGGTGGGGGATTTTTCATATATACATCTTTAATTATGGTTTTAATCGTGTCCCATTGGAGCAATAACGGATATACTTTTTTATCAAAGGATACGGCTAAGGGATCCGTTGAAGAATTGTTTAAACCATCGGATACCAACACGCATGGGCATTCGTTCTCTTTTATAGTTCCACCTATATCGGTCAATGTATCGGATCCAAACTTCACAATTCTATAACCCTTATCCTTAAAAAATCTTTCAACCTCTTCCAACCTTTCACCGAATACGACCTTACTACTGTAAGATTCATCAATTAAGATAACCGGCTTAACATCCACTTTGATTGAAAAATTGATCATAACGAGTATCATCAAAGCGACCCAAAGAATCCTTAAAAGGATTTCCATCATTTTTCGGACATCAAAGCTAAGAAGGCTTCCTGAGGTACCTCAACCTTGCCTATCTGCTTGAGCTTTTTCTTTCCTTCCTTCTGCTTTTCCAATAACTTTCTTTTTCTCGTAATATCTCCACCGTAGCACTTCGCGGTTACATCCTTTCTAAGAGGAGGTATCCTTTCCTTCGCTATTACCCTTTTACCTATGGCCGCCTGAACATTCACCTCAAAGAGTTGTCTCGGTATTAGTTTCCTAAGTTTGCTTACGAGTTTCCGCCCAATATGATATGATTTCTCTCTGGGCACCACGATTCCAAAAGCATCAACCTTCTCACCGTTGAGAAGTATATCCAATCTGACCAAATCTGATTCCTTCCATCCCAGAAGTTCATAGTCCATGGAAGCATATCCTCTACTTATTGATTTAAGATTATCAAAGAAGTCATAAAGGATTTCCGACAAGGGCATTTCAAATTCAAGTATCACCACTTTACTTCCCAAGTATTGGAATCCCGTTTGCTTTCCCCTTCTTGATATGCAAAGTTGCATTATCGGGCCTATATATTCAGGAGGTGTCAATACTTGGAGTTTCACATAAGGCTCAAAAGCTTTGTCATAATAATCCGGAAAATCAACGGGGTTATTTATTATTTCCTCCCTACCATCCTTGTGTATGACCTTGTATTCAACCGTAGGGGAGGTTATTATAACTTCCACCTCGTATTCCCTTCTCAACCTTTCCTTAACTATTTCCAGATGGAGTAATCCAAGAAAACCGCACTTGAATCCGGGTCCTAAGGCGGGGGTGTAGGCTGGTGATACGGTTATGGCCGCGTCGTTGAGTTTTAATCTCTCAATCGCTTTAACTAGGTCATTGTACTTCGCATTTTCAAGCGGATAAATTCCTGCCCAAACCATAGGTTTTGGCTCTCTATATCCGGGTAAAGGTTGCGTATCGCTTCCGGCTTTTCTTATCGTGTCCCCCACCCTTGCCTTTCTTATATCTCTTATATTTGCAACTATATATCCAACCTCGCCGGATGAGAGTTTTTCAGCGGGCACAAATTTTTTAGGTGGAAGTATATATCCGACTTCAAGAACCTCATAAGTCTCACCTGATGAAACGAACTCTATCTCATCACCCTTTTTAACCTCCCCACCGAACACCCTCACATAGGGAATGGCCCCTCTGTGATCATCCCAAATAGCATCAAATACGAGGGCTTGTAGATCACCACTCCTATCGCTGGGTGGTGGAATATCTTTGATTATTCTTCCTATGAGCTTATCAACACCCTGACCCGTCTTTGCCGATATTAAAACGGGATCTATTTCCCCTATGAGATCCTTTAACTCTTCAATGGTTCCTTCAATATCCGCATTTGGAAGATCTATTTTATTTATTACGGGTATTATTTCAAGATTCTGCTCTATTGCTAAGTATAAGTTTGATACGGTTTGAGCCTCAACTCCCTGCGAGGCATCAACGAGTAATATGGCACCCTCAACCGCCGCCATACTCCTTGAAACCTCATAAGTGAAATCCACATGTCCGGGTGTATCTATGAGGTTGAATATGTACCTTTCACCGTTTATGTTCATCTCCAATCTTACCGGATGCATTTTTATGGTGATACCTTTCTCTCTTTCCAGATCCATACTATCAAGAACCTGCTCCTTATATTCGCTACTCCTCAAAACCCCTGAGAATTCTATCAACCTATCTGCAAGGGTTGATTTACCATGATCTATGTGGGCTATAATCGTAAAGTTCCTTACATTAACCACGGATTTATAAAGATTTTGCTTGGATGTATTCCACTGATGGGCTAACAGAATGGCAATATTGTGCCAAGGGACACATAAGGCATTTAGGCTTTCTCGCCGCGCATATGGTATTCGCGTGGGTTCTCAAAGCGAGGTAAAGTCTCTTATACGGTATATTCTGCATGCTTTCAAAATATTTGCTTATCTGTTCTTCCGTAGCGTTATTCCCGAGTATGCCTATGCGCCTTATAACCCGCTTTATATGCACATCGGTTGGAAATACAGGCATATCAAAACCAAAGAGCAATATATACCTCGCCTCAACAGTTGGTATTCCTTTAATTCCCTGAATGATTTTTACCGCCTCATCTATCGGTAAATCCTTTATCCAGGAAAGATCCCAATTATGTTTCGCCACGAATTTCAGGAATTCCTTTATATATCTGGTTTTTCTGTTAGAATAACCCACATCCTTTATAGCCATCGCTATTTTCCAATCTGGCGCTTCCAAAACCTCCTTCCAAGATTTAAACTGACTCCTCAGGTTTTCAAAAGCCGATTTCACAAATTTCTGACTGTTGGTTTGATCCTCAAGGATTCTCATTACTATGAGATCCAAAGGATCCTCACTTTTAAGCTGTTCCTCATTCACAGGATAATATTGCAACAAAACATCCACAAATTCACTAATTTCAACTTTCACAAGAAGGTATTATAAAGTTGAAAAGTTTTTCCGTGCATTACCTTCTATATCTCGTGATTTCATCCGTAGGTATCTCGAAGCCTTTTACTTTTCTGTTTCCCACAACATAGGTGACTATACCGCTGATATGTTATTTATAAAGCCCTATTTCTATCTATATCTGCGATTTTTGATATTACCTCTTTTGTCTTATTCCCTCCAAAGAACCATTGATTGCTCAATCGTGAAAATTGACCGTAAGCGACGGTGGTTCTTGAATCTCCATAAGGAGGAGAGGTTATCACTATATACGCCATACCGTTTATATTTCGTATCAGTTTAGTGATCATTATGGAGAATACATTTGGATTAAATGCTTCTATTTGCTCCTCCGACATTCTATACAGTTTAAACTCATTGTTCCTTGTAAGGGAAACCTCTCGTACGGTTTCACTGAATGCAACTTTGAAAAAGTCCTGTATATCCTTGTCTTTAATTTCATCAATATATACTTTAACCGCTGCAATCTGATATTGCGTCTCTTTTTTAAACCAGTAATCAATATTCTTGAACTTGGGAATTTTTGGATGAATTCTCTTTCCACCCAACCGTATTGATAATACAAAATCGTTGAAATCTTTTAGTTGTGAATCCAATAGTTCAACAGGAATTACCGTTGTTTTAACTTTTGCGATCAATCTAGCCAAAGGATTTATATCCGTACCAACGGCATTTATTCCCTTCAAATTGGCCTCAACCAATGATGTTCCTGTTCCACAGTAAGGATCAAATAGAAGAGCGGATCCTTTACCAAATTTATCCAATATTCTTCTGGAAACCTGCAGTATCATCATCGCTAGATATGTATGAAAGCAATGCGTATATTGTTTCGTATTAGCCGTTTGAAAATCCCATGTTTCGTCCCTGTATTTTTTAAATGCTACTTTCATATTAACCTCCTTTTGTTCTCGTAAAGATAGATCAAATCCTTTTCCTTGATGTGAAATGCAGTACCTCTATTTCTTATAGTCCCATCTGCTTTTAAATGCATTCTAATATCAATACCTATTATAGAATTCTTAAATGCCCACAGAAAATTACGGGGTTTGGGGTTCGTTAATATATATGCTTCATTGTAGTGAAAGTATTCTTTACCTTGCTTGATCTTTCTATCTGCTAAAACGATTAACAATTTGCTCAATTTAGCTATGAACTTCCCAACAATAACATAAATATCCCATGTAGCCAAAATTTCTTGGGTGTTTATATCAATCAAATGAATCGCCTGAAGATCCTCATTCACTTTCAAAGAGATCCCTTGAGAAATGGGTTTCTTATGAAATATTGTGTTTTTCAAAGCATATCTACCCTTTTTATCAATATAACCATTCTGACTAATATGCCAAACACCCCGATTAAAAGCTCTTCTACCTATATTCAGGATCGGAATATTATTTTATATTATTTTCTTTAATGCCGAAAAGTTTCTCAAATGTATATCCAATACCCGTTGATCCCCGCCTCAACGAACAAACCTCTACAATCCCCATTTTTTCAATAAATTTTCCAGTCTCTTGGCAAATATGTATCCCACACCTGCCCTTCTTATTGTTTTCCATCGTGTTAGGACCTCTTCGTTGGGTGTCAATGCGAGATCATCGTCACATATTAAAACGGCGTATCTTACCACATTTTTATATCTCGGCCTTCCACTTTTTAGACGAATCTTTCTCCTTATGGCATCTCTATAAGTGTGAAGTTGGGTATAATCTTCTTTTTGTGGCTCCGCTTTATGTTTAGCGTCCAAGATATACAACTTCCCATTCTTCTCAACGATTATATCCGGTCTTAACCGCACGCTCACGGAGAATATATCGGTTTCCTTAACTTCGTTATCTATGGGCCTTTGGTAATATATTCTCAGCTTATCGTTAAAGTTGAAACGCCAATCGTTGAATATTTCATCCGCCGACATTTCTTCCCTTATCTCCCTAACCTTGATCTCAAAGTTCCCATACCTCCTCTTAATAAAATCAACCGTTTTCAAAAGAACATACAGTTCAAAGATCCTCCATTCTTCAATTATCGCTTCATCAATTCTCGTCGGATTTATATCAACCAAATTTCCCGAATAATTCAGAAAATACTTAAAAACCCTATTGTAGATTGGATCGTATATTATCCTTTCGGAAAACTCAAATCTCGGAAAATGTTGAAATATGGATAAAAAGGTGCTCTTTCTTATATAATAAAACTTATTCAAGTAATGGTTTATACCTTCAATTTCCCCATCCTTAACCTTTCCCTTTAATCTTCTCTTTAAATCCTCCAAATCAAAGAGTAATTTATCCAGAAAATAGGCGACGAATTTATTCTCGTTCGTTTTATAATCAATCGTGCTATCGTATCCGTAAAACTTTGAGGTTGGGTTCGTCAAGGCTAATAATAATTTCTCATAATCATAAGGCCTTATATGTCTTAAAGCGTATATTTCCATAACTTTGTAATTACTATTCACCTTAGCGTTCGGACTCAGCGTCAATTGATAAATCGCCTTAAAAACCTCATCAAAAAATCCCACCCTTCTATAATACAAATAAACCATATAACTCATATAACCCTTTCCATAGATGGCGAACTCCAAAGGTTTTCCTCTCCTCCTCGGTAATATCCATTTGATAATTTGTGGAATCCTTTCAATCACATAATCTATGTATCTATTCAACGAATCCTCTCCTTTCAAGGATCTCCCTTTTCCTCTCCAAAGATTTCTGAGTTTCCACGAGTTTGTATTTTTTCGCCAGATCTATCAACTCATCAATGATATTTCTTCCATCTTTAACAAAATCTTCCTTTAAGCCCCTTATTCTTGGCATAATCTTTGAGTTCAGATAATGATCCAATGCCTTCCACCCATCACCTTGGTAATTTTCTTTAAATTCCAAAAATCTCTTGAACTCCCTGTATCCTATGCCTAAGTTAGCCACTTTAAGATTCTCATCAATTTCCTTTTCCTTGAATATCTCAGCCCATTCCCTATCCTCCTTGATCAAATCCCAGTTGGTTCTAAGTTCAACATTTATAGCCCTGCTCAAAAGTCTCGGACTCAGATTCTGCGTGGTTTCATCACGATTTATGGTGCCGATTATAACGAGATTCTCCGGATACTCTATTTCCTCCCCATCAACTTCAATCTTCCCTCCCGTTTCCATAGCGGAAATTATATCGGATAGGTAGTGCTCTGGATGGGAAAGGTTCATCTCATCAAGGATCAGGAAGTACAGTCTATCCTTGTTCCTATTCGCCTCCAACAAGAAATCATAAATTATCCCTTCCCTGAACTTACCTTCGTAATCCCTATATCCCAATATATCCCTTGGATTGGTCCATTCAGGACGAACACGGACGAGTTTAATGTATGGACAGGTTTTGAGGATTTCGCTTAACTTTTCTTCAAGGGGTAGTTTCTCATTTTTTGTAGGTTTTACATTACCGACATCTACCACATAATTACCATCATCTCCCCCATCCTCAATCTTCCATATATCTATATACTTCTCACGCTTAGTTGCTAAATATTTTCCATCGGGACTGAATGATTCTATGTTTGCTGGTAAAGCAGCCACTTCCTCCCAACTGCCAACTTCCCATAGTTTAATTATATCATAATCATACTCCCTAATACGGGTAGCCATATATTTCCCATCAGGGCTGAAAGCTTCAAAGTATCCCTCCAATGTAGCTACCTCTTTCCAACTTTTAGCTTCCAATATTTTAGTTTCATCATACTCATCCTCATAAATTACATATTTTGCATCAGGGCTAAATGTTATAAAGTCTATAAAGTCTCCTTCTCTTCTCGAGATGACCACCTTTTTCCAATTTCTGAAATCCCATATCTCCCCTCCATATATCACATATTTCATATCTGAGATAAAGGTTAAATCTCCCTCAAAGGTTGCCACTAATTTTCCGCTTTTGACTTCCCATACGCTGGATTTATTGTAAGTAAAATTACCCGCAAGGTATTTTTCATTAGCACTGAAAGCTATTTCATAACTATATGTTGATGGTGATTTCAAAGTGGCGATATTTTTCCATATTCCAACTTCCCATATCTTAATTTCGAACACATTCGTTGAATAATTTACAATTTCACTTACCACATATTTCATATTGGGGCTAAATGTTATAAAGCTGCCTGTTAGAGTCCCTACCTCTTTCCAACTTCCAACCTCCCATATTTTGACATAACCCTTAATCTCAGTTGCCACATATTTTCCATTAGGGCTGAAAGTTTTAAATTCTCCCTCCAATGTTGCCACTTCTTTCCAGCCTCCAACCTCCAATATACCAATTTCCCCTCCCCAATCAATCACGACATACATCCCATCAGAACTGAAAGCTTCAAAGTATCCCTCCGATGTGGCTACCTCTTTCCAATTTCCAACTTCCCATATTTTGACATAATTCTTAGTCCTAGTTACCACATATTTTCCATCGGGGCTGAAAGTTTCAAATTCCCCCTTCAATGTGGCCACTTCTTTCCAATTTCCAACCTCCCATATTTTGGTTTTAAAACTTGGATAATACCCAACCCTAGCTAACACATATCTCCCATCGGGACTGAAAGCTTTAAAGTTTTTAAATGAACGCTCATATTTAAGGTATGGCTTTCCTCTCTTTGAACTTTCCTTCTTTTCGCTCTTCTTCCCATTCTCGTCCCCCATTTCCAACTCTCCCCCATTCACCATATACCCCAACAGAACGGCCAAGGATGTCTTACCCGTTCCCGGAGGTCCTGAGAGAATCAGAAATCTTGGCTTTGTCTTTATCGCCGAAAGTATGAGTTTTAAAGTATCTTCACTAATGTAATAACCCACCGCATCCAATTCCTTTTTTATATCTTCCAAATTCATAGGTAGGAATTTTAAGGTTGCAACCTTACTAACTAATTTCATATCTTGATGGTCTTATCCGCACAAGCACTTGCGAGATATTTCCCGTTATGGCTAAAATCTTCCTATCCCTATAAGATAACCGCTATCCAGACAGAACGAAATGATCCGAATGTTCCATTTTATAATTTCAATCTCGTATGAAAAGGGTGGTATTTTTAACTGGACCACCGAACGCAGGCAAGTCAAGGGTTAGGGGGGAACTTTATAAACTTTTTAGGAAAAGCGGATTTATTAAATGGTTTGTCCTTCCCGCTTCCCCCGACTGCGAGGGACAGTGGGTTTCTGATTCCTATGAAATATCCGAAAAGCATGGCCAAAGAGCCAAAGAGATAGCCAGGAAATACAAAGAAATTCTAAAAAAGTCTGGAAATTTCTACTCTCAGGAGTGGCTTGAAGGTATGCTAAGGGATATTAAGGGATTACTTATGGAGTTCAACATACTGATACTTGATATGGGAGGGATACCGAACGAGCAAAAGGAGGTTATTGTAAATAGCGTAATTAACTGCGCGAGAATAACAGCGGTGATTCTGACGCTTAAAGGAAAAGACGGCGGGTGGATAAATTTCTGGAAAAAGTTTGATATAAATCCTATAATCGGAGAATACAGTTCCGAATTCGTTGAGTACCTGTACTGCAAGATAGTTCGGAATTATTATGAGAGTGAAACGGAGGAAGGGGATACGGAGGTGGATAAGAAAAAACTTAAAGTTGAGGTGATACTAACGAAAGAAAGACTGGAAATAGAAGAACTTGATTGCATGGTGAGATGTATATCGGACTCTTTGAAGAATCTACAACCCGAGGTTCTTATAATCTCAGGGAGGCTTCCCACTTGGGCTTTCGGAGGTTTAATATACGCCCTTAGGGATAGATTTGAAACTTTGGCTATTTACGATCCCAGATTTAATGAGGGTGTTATAGTTGGCTCCAAGCGAGGCGATATAGGTAAAACTGTGGATGTTCGTGATGCTCAGAAGTTGGAAATTTACTTTCCTTAAAAACTTGCTCATTATTAAATAAAAAATCTGCCTTATAATACCAACATCATGATGTGGATTATTGGACTATGCGGTGGGTCAGCCGGGGGGTTTGATCTTCAATCCTCCCTGCTGGCGACACCTTTCAGCAGGTTTGATAGTTTGACCCTTAATGGGGATTTCGCGGTAGGTGCAACATCGTTATCAGCGAGCGGTTCGGGTAGTATAACGATCTCCGGTATTCCCGCAGGTGCAACGATTGAGAAGGCTTATCTATTCTATTCCTTCCAAGACAATGGAGGATCCGTTTCAGGAAGTTTCAACGGAAATCCTATATCCGGTATCTTTCTCGGATCCGACTGCACGAGTTGCTGGGGAACATCCTCAACCTCCCTCTATTGGGCGGATGTGTCTCTATATGTTTCGGGAAACGGTACATATAATCTGAGTGGATTTGATCCCCTGGAATGTCCCAGTGGCAGTCATGGGGTTGAAGGAGCCGCACTCGTGGTAATATACTCCGAACCTTCTGAGCCTACGAGACATATAAGTATATACTCGGGGGTTTGGGAGACCAGCTGCTCGGGTGCAAGCTATTCTTGGACTCATGACGGTTTTGTGGCCACAAATCCTGTAAATTCCGCGAAGTATGCCGTTGTCATAGGGAACGGTCAGGATTTTGGAGAAAGTTCCACCGAAAATATCAGCGTCAATTCCAACATAATAACAACCGACATAGATGGGAACACACCACCCGCAGGACCCTGCTCAAACGGAAGTCTATTTGATCTATTTACCGGAGATGCGACGAGCTATATGACGGGAGGAGACATGTCGGTCAGCTTCTCGGTTTATAACGGTCCTCAGGATGCGAGCGAACCATCATGGGACTGCTTCCACCCCATACTGAGCGTATTTTCAATCACGGTTGAACCTACGGATATAGATGAGAATAGGACCGCTAACGGTCCCAAGGAGTACAGGATATATACAGTTGATGGAAGACTCATATATACGGGGAAATCCATACCTACGCTACCAAAGGGGATATACTTCTATACGGATGGCAAGAGAAGGGGGAAGATCATCGTAAATTAGCGTATCTCTCTATCACATCACGGACCACACCGATGTCTCTAATACCCATCATCCTACCGATCTCTTTGATTCTGTCCTCACCTTTCAATTCCCTACATACGGCCTTATCAATGCCGATCTTCTCAACCACGAAGTGCTTATCGGCGAATATGCTTATGAAAGGCTGATGAGTTATCGCGATGATCTGGACTTTTTTTGATATTTCTTTTAACATTCTACCCATACTGACAGCCACCTGAGGACTCACACCCACATCTATCTCATCCAGAACCATACTTTTATAATCCGTTCCACCGAGATAAAACATAACGAGCGCGACCCTTGAAATCTCACCACCTGATAGATTTGATATATCGGAAGGCTCAACATTCGGTATGGTTGAGATCTTTATTTTCACTTTACTTCCTCCCCTCTCCCAATACTTCGTATCAATCAATTCCACCTCACATTCCACATAGTCAAATCCGAGTTCTTTTAACAGAGATTTCATCCTCTTCTGGAATTCCTTCCTCCCCTTCAATCTCCTATCAAAAATCCTCTTACTCTCCATTTCCAACGACCTCTCACTCTCTTCCAGTTTCTTTGATAACTCGGAGTGCAGGGCTTTCAGTTCCTCCAACCTTTTCAAGTCCGAAATCAGTTTATCCTTTATCTTTAAGAGTCCTTTAAAATCCGTCCCATACTTTGCTTTAAGTCTGTTTATACGGTAAAGCTTTGAGTTTATGGAATCAAGTTCCGAAAGTATATCTTCGGTGTTCGCGACCTCCAACGATAGGTTTATCTCATTCAACCCCTCAATAACACCTTCAAGTTGTCCCTTAAATCTATCAGGCGAGGATCTTAAAAGATATGTAAGTTTATCGTATATATCTTCGTAATACTCACGGAATTTCGTAATCCATTCAACCTCCCTCAGTTTTTCTTCAAGATGCAACCTCCTTTCCACGAGTTCCTCGTCCGAAACTTCAAAGTCTATCTCCTCAATCTCCTTTATCTGAAACCTTATGAAATCTTCTTTACTTTGTATATCCAACATCTCCTTAGTTATCCTTTCAAATTTATCCTTCAATTCCCTATAATTCCTAAAAGCGATTTCATAATCCCTCGTATCTATTCCTACCGTGTTGTCATAAAGTAAGGTTTGGTATCTCTCATCCGTTATTTCAACATGCGAAAATTGGCTACCTATGAATATCCTCACCGATAAAATCTCACTTAGCCTTTTTGATGAGATTAAAAAATCGTTTATGAAAACCCTACTCTTTCTCCTATCCCTATCAAAAACCCTCCTTATAAGTATCTCATCTTCCTCAACATCTATACCCATCTCCTCGAGATCCTTCAAGAGTTTATCATCGGGTTTCAAGACTATTTCCACAGTAGCGTTGGTCCTTATATCCTCCCAATTCACCCTCGGCAATATGGTATTCTGCAAAGCATCAACTATTAAAGATTTACCAACCCCGGTTTCTCCCGTTATAACATTCAATCCCTTTGAAAGATTCACGGATACATCTTCAAATAACAGAAAATTCCTAACCCTTAAATGCTCTATCATACCCCTCCCCTTGCAAGGGTTATACCTATAACATCGCGAGCACCAGCCCTCATCAACACCTTGGCACACTCATAAAATGTAAAGCCGGTGGTTATCACATCATCCACGAGTAGAATCACCCTATCATTCACCCTTGAAAGATACGAGAACGCCCCTTTTATGTTATCTTCCCTCTCCTTTAAAGATAATACGGCTTGCGGTTTGGTATATTTGTACCTGAATATGGGTTTTATTACAGGCTTTTTCAGATGCTTGGATATGGCCTTGGCCAAGACTTCCGTCTGACTGAAACCCCTCTCCCTCCTTCTCGCTGGATGTAAAGGGACGGGAACGATGAAATCTACATTTTCATCCGAGATTAGAGCGGCCATATATTCGGCGAATTTCTCGGCTATGATTTTATACCCAGAATACTTTAAATTCCTTAAAAGATTTTCAACCCTACTCTCATAAACGAACACCGAATAAACCTTATAACCGTAATAGAACTTGGGTTCATTTACAGTTAAAGAGAGCATATCATCCCAACAATCCTCACATACGATTTTATCCGTGATTTTACCCTCACACGCATAACACAGAGGTGGGAAAATAAAATCAATTATGTTCCTTATCATAGTTTAAGACCCCTTCAAGGAATATTATGGTAGGCAACGTCCTTCCATAAAAGGAAAACTCAATATCGGAGGGGGAAATGTAATAAAAGTATTTATAAGGTGGAGCTCCTCCATCTGGGAGTAAGGTTCCTCTTATTTTATCATAAGCCTTTTTCATATATTCGCCTTTCAAACCCAATATTGCACCAGATGTGAAAGTGAGTATCAGAGGTAAGCCTTTCAAGGTATCGGACTTCAATTCCTTCATCACCCTATCCTTAATGTCAAATCCACAGCTCAGCCCTTCCTTTAAGGCCTTGGAGTAAAAATAGTAGAAGAAGTACCTCGCATACTCGTATGTGTATGAGGCCAAAACATCAATCTTTTTAAAACACTTCCTCAAATAAGAGCATATCGTCGTATCCTTGGTGAATCTAAAAACGTTTATATTCGCTATACAATCACATCTCCTTTCCCTCACATCCATAGGCGATTTAAATAGGAAAACGCAGTTGGAGATGCGGTATTTGTTTATAGTATCAATAACACCCTTTGATACCTTGTATCCGTATTTCCTCAGAACCAATGACCCTACGGATATATCATCAAAATCCGGATAAATATCCCTATCCACCCAGTATTTCCACATATCACCCCTTGGTCTGTATTTCAATGTATTTTTCAGAATCCTACCTCTCAATCTCTCCAAATTCTCACTCTTGAAATCATGCACAGCATCCAAGAAGAGTAAATTCATAAAAATATTATTATCAGGTATGCTGTCTATGTCTTCCTGTGAGAAATACGCTTTAAAAGTACCGTATTTCGTCATGTTTGCCGATAGGAACATGAGCAAACTATCAATCATAAGGGGAGAATATTATAAGGCTGAACTCATCAACCTTAGAATTCTCACTATGTACGTTCTGATGAACTCCAAACATATGGATAGAATCTATCGCAGATTGTCCCTGCAAATATGGGAAGATTATGATGATCTTTCAGATCTCGTTATAGTCGGTATAAAAACCAGAGGGGTTCCTTTGGCCGAAAGGATAAGTAAGTACCTCAAAGAGTACGCAAATACCGAAGTGCCTCTGGGTAAGATTGATATAACATTCTACCGTGATGATCTCTCAATGATAGCGGAGGCTCCTCAGGTGAAGGGTACGGAGCTGCCATTCACACTTGAAGGGAAGCATGTTCTATTGGTTGATGATGTTTTATATACAGGGAGAACCATAAGGGCAGCATTGGAACAAGTCTTTGAGTTTGGAAGACCGAAGACTGTAAAATTATGCGTTCTTATAGATAGAGGATGGAGAGAGCTTCCAATATATGCCAACTTCGTAGGTAAAGTTATAACGACCACGGAGAATCAGGTGGTAAAGGTCAGATTTCCGGAAACGGATCCCGTTGAGGAGGATGATGTTGTCATAGTTGAAAGATGAGATTCGTTGTAATCGGTATATATGCATTTGCGTTGGTATGGCTTTTTTTAAGTATATGCAACTTTTATGCCAATTACAGGTACCTAAGGGATATGGAAAATGAAATTACGCTTATAAGGGCGAGGATAGATGTATGGAAAACCGAAATGAGAATATTAAGGGAGGTATGTGATGAGAATAGGGTTAATCCAGATAGACACAACAGAAAAAAAGGAAGTTTTAAGAAAGATTGAAGATATTGTGAAAAATCATAAGGCTAATATTTTTGTGATGCCCGAACTCTTAACAACGGGATATAAGGATGTTCGCTCTCAAAGCGAAAACATAGATGGTGAAACCATCTCCTTCTTTTCAGAACTTTCAAAAGAAAGGAACTCTTCTTTCGTTTTCTCTTTTGCGCGCAAGGATAAAAACAAAATATATAATACGGCGGTTTTTGTTGATGGTAAAACGATATTTCATTATGATAAGGTTCATCTCTTTAAACCGCTGGGTGAGACTGATTTATTTGTACCAGGTAGGAGTTTGAGGGTGTTTGATTATAAAATCGGAGATATTAAGTTTAGGTTCTCTATGCAGGTGTGCTATGATTTAAGGTTTCCCGAGTCTTTTAGGAAGTTGGCCTTGAATGGGGTTGATATAATTTTCGTTCCCGCTCAGTGGCCTTATGTGAGGATAAATGTATGGAAATCCATGTTAATATCCAGAGCATCGGAAAATGGAATATTCATTGTAGGAGTAAATAGGGTGGGAGAGGAGAATGGAACATTGTACGGGGGACATTCCGCCGTCATTTCTCCATCGGGGGAAGTTCTACTTGAACTTGGGAAAAGGGAGAGTCTCGCATTCGTGGATATAGATCTAAGAGAAATTGAGGAAACACGAAAGAATATAAATGTTCTTGCGGATATAGTTCCCGTGTGAGTACATATTAAACTTTACCGTTTATGTGTTTCTCAACTATCTTGATTATTTTCTCAACCTTCTCAAAACCACTGTCTATGGATTTCTTGTCGTGTAATTCCCTATAATATCCTCCGAGATGGAGAATATTATACGCATGCGTTAGAAGTCGTGATAATTTGTCTTTATCTTTCCCTATGGCTAAGTCCTTTAACACATTCTTGTACATACCTATATCCTTAACTTTTTTCCTCAGAGTATCTCCATCCCAACGCTTCTTATACATAAACAAAGCCTTTAATGCTTCAAGAGATGCCAAGTATGCCGTTCCACAAGCTTCCGAGACATATTTCAAATCCACATATTCCCCTATAACTCTATCAACCCCCGCCTTCTTTAATGTTTCTTTGGCATTCCTTAAATACCTCTTAGCCAATTCAAGCCGTTCTTTTGGCGTTTCTGGAACCTTAGCCTTTGGCATAAGGTTTATATTTTAAGGTTGTCCGTTTATATGCTTTTCAACTATACGGATTATCTTCTCAACCTTCTCAAAACCATCATCTATCGCTTTCTTACTTTGAAGCTCCCTATAATAAGCGGATACATGGAGTATAGTATAAACATCATCAAACAGCTCCAAAAGCGTATCTCTGTCCTTCCCTATCCTCGTAAGATCACTTATAAGTGAATACACCCTTTTAACATTCTTGACCTTCCGTAAATCCTCCACCAATTTCTCCTGAACAAACAAGGCTTTAAGAGCTTCAAGGGCGGATAAATATGCTATTCCAGAGGCGGAAGATACATACTTTATATCTTCATACCTCCCAGTTTTCTTCTTTATCCCTGCCTTCTTTAATGTTTCTTTGGCGTTTTCTAAATACCTCTTTGCCAATTCAAGCCTTTCCTTTGGCGTTTCTGGGGATTTTGCCTTTGGCATAAGGTATATATTTTAAGGCTGTTCGTTTATATGCTTTTCAACTATACGGATTATCTTCTCAACCTTTTCAAAGCCATCGTCTATCGCTTTTTTACTTTGAAGCTCTCGATAGTATCTACCGAGATGTAGCAGCTCATATACATCACTGAAAAGACCACGAATGAGATCTTTATCCTTCCCTATCCTCATCACCTTCTTCAAATAATAATCGTACATATCAACCTTTTTGAGTTTGCGGCTCAAATCCCTTGCGGAAAGCAATCCTTCCCACAGGAAAAGGGCTTTTAGAGCTTCAAGCCCAGCTAAGTAAGCCGTTCCAGAGGCTTCGGATATGTGCTTTAAGTCTATATATGCCCCCCTTCTCCTATCAATACCCGCTTTCTTTAATGTTCCCTTAGCGTTCTTTAAATACCTTTTGGCCAGTTCAAGCCTTTCATTCGGTGTTTCTGGGGCTTTTACCTTTGACATAAGGTATATTTTTAAGGCCGTCCGTTTATATGCCTCTCAACTATACGGATTATCCTCTCAACCTGTTCAAATCCTGCATCTATGGATTTTTTATTCTGCAGCTCCCTATAATAGGCGGAAACGTGTAGAAGCGTATAAACATCATCAAAAAGTTTAAGGAGCAAATCTCTGTCCTTTCCTAACCTCGTACTCCGACTCAAAAGTTCGTAGAACCTTTGCACTTTCTTTAATTTCTTCGTATCATCTATCAACCCTTCCCAGAGAAAGAGAGATTTAAGGGCTTCCAAAGCACCAGCGTATGCCGTTGCGGATGCCTCAACTATGTACTTTATATCCTCGTATCTCCCGGCTTTTTTATCAACTCCGGCCTTTTTTAATATCTCCTTGGCGTTCCTTAAATACCTCTTAGCCAATTCAAGCCGTTCCTTCGGTGTTTCTGGGGATTTTACCTTTGGCATAAGTTTATATTTTAAGGCTGTCCGTTTATATGTTTTTCAACCTTCTTGATTATCTTCTCAACCTTTTCAAATCCATCATCTATCGCTTTCTTACTCTGCAATCTTCTGTAATATCCTCCAAGATGAAGAATGTTATAAACATCCCTTAAAAGCTTCAATATCCTATCCCTGTCTTTCCCAATGGAAATGCCCTTCAAAGCCTGCCTTAACCTACCTATATCCCTAGTTCTCCTTTCAACTT
>WGFI01000003.1 GCA_015492295.1 Caldifarciminota bacterium | reverse complement strand
GTTCTCTATCCCGGGGCATACCCCCGTTGTTCTCAAAAGCTCTATATCGTACCGTGTCCTTTGTTCAAGTCTCTGAGCTTCAAGGAGCTTTCCCTGCTCTCTCAATTCCCTAAGTCTCTCTTCAAGTTCCTCCTCTATGCTTTTTATGGCCTTTTCAAGCCTCTCCTCATCTCCTAAGAAGTGGGCGGCTGGATAGAGTAAGAACTCCTTAATATCGCTTATTGTCTTCATAGATACGGGATCAACTATCCTCAACCTGTCAATCTCATCCCCCCAGAATTCCACCCTCAAAATAAACTCCTCATAAGCCGGAACTATATCTATAACATCCCCACGGATTCTAAACCTTCCCCTTTGAATCTCAACATCGTTCCTCTCATATCTGAGATCCACGAGCTTCAACGCTAAGTCCCTTATATTCCATCTATCCCCCACCCTGAATCTCAAGAAACTCCTCTTTATTACGCTCGGATCGTCAAGCGAATATATAGCCGAAACCGATGCGACTACTATCACATCCTTTCTTGAAATCAGCGAAGAAACGGTTCTGAGCCTCAATCTCTCTATATCATCGTTTATGGTGGCCTCCTTGGGTATATATGTATCCGTCTGAGGTATGTAAGCCTCAGGTTGGTAATAATCGTAGTAGGATATGAAGTATTCAACGGCATTTTCCGGGAAGAAACCCTTCAACTCCCCGTAAAGTTGCGCAGCTAAGGTCTTATTATGTGAAAGTATCAATGTGGGCTTACCGACCCTCGCTATAACATGCGCTATCGTATAGGTTTTTCCGGTGCCCGTCGCTCCCAAAAGTACCGAATACTTCTCACCCCTATTTATTCTTTCAACCAACTCCTCTATCGCTTTCGGTTGATCTCCCGCGGGTTCAAAGGGCGCGTGAAGGATAAACGGAGAATTGGGAAAACGATAAACCTTCATGATTCCGTTTGCTAACTCAATATTATAAGGTTGAGAGAACCTGTCGTTTCCCTATTGCAAACGAATCGCATATCCATATCGTTTCCTTATTGCAAATGAGTTGCATTTGCAATTTATGATAAGCCAATATTCATAGTTCGTATTTATTATATTTGCTTATGAAAAGAGTGGATTTAAAACGCCGAACCTTTATAAAGTTGCTGGCGGGTGGGGGTTTAACCTTGGCCGCGTCCCCCCTACTTGCGGAGGTCTTTAAAGATGTTTTCAACAAGTTTGAGCCTATCAATATAGAAAATCCTCTCGCTTTCTATCCGAATCGTGGATGGGAAAAGGTTTATAGGGATATATGGAACTATGATTACGAATATACTTTCGTGTGCGCCCCCAACGATACGCATGAATGCATGCTTAGAGCCCATGTTAAAAACGATGTTGTTATACGCATAGCTCCGACCTTCAAATACCACGAGGCTACGGATGTTTATGGGAACAAACCCAGCAGGAGATGGGAGCCGAGGTGCTGCGAGAAGGGTTTGATTCTGGTGCGTCGTTTCTACTCGGATAAGAGGGTGAAGCATCCCGTGGTTCGCAAAGGATTCTATGAGTGGTACAAGGATGGTTTTCCGAGGGATCCTCAAACGGGGAAACCTCCGAAGAAGTACTTCTCCGGAAGAGGGAAGGAGCCATTTATAAAGATAACCTGGGAGGAAGCCTTTGATATAACCGCTAAGGCCCTAAAAAATATAGCAGAAACCTATTCAGGGGAGAAGGGTAAAAGGTACCTACTCGCCCAGGGATACGATCCCCTAATGATTGATGCTATGAAGGGAGCGGGAACCCAGGTCCTCAAATTCAGAGGTGGAATGCCTCCTTTGGGCGCGGTCAGGGTTTTCGGGATGTACAGGCTCGCAAATAGCATGGCTCTATTGGACGCGCATATACGCAAGGTGAGTCCTAAGGAGGCCAAGGGTGGAAGAGGATGGGATAACTATTCCTGGCATACGGATCTGCCTCCAGGCCACCCGATGGTTACGGGGCAGCAAACGGTGGATTGGGATCTGGTATGCGTTGAGCATGCGGACTATGTGGTGGTATGGGGAATGAACTGGATATTAACGAAGATGCCAGACGCCCATTGGCTTACCGAGGCGAAGTTGAAGGGCGCCACGATAACCCACATAACCTGTGAGTACTCCGCAACGGCTACCAAGTCCGATAAGGTTCTGATAATAAGACCGGGTACCGACATAGCGTTGGCTTATGGATTCTCGTATGTAATACTCAAAGAGAAGCTGTACGATGAGGACTACCTGAGGAAATACACGGATATGCCTTTGTTGGTTCGCATGGATAACCTCAAACTCCTGAAACCTGAGGATATTTACGAAAACTACGAGCCGAAACCCTTGAAGAATTTCATAAAGGTGGTCAAAAAAGGTCAGAAGACTCCACCTATTTATAAGCAACCTTCACCGATAATCACGGAAAAACTCAGGAAGGAGTGGAGCGACTTTGTGGTTTGGGATACCAGAAGGAACGCCCCGCGGGTTATAACCCGTGATCAGTATGGAAAGAGATTCAGGATAAAAGCTGCCCTTGAGGGTGAATTCACGGTTAAACTGAAAGATGGTAAGGAAGTTAAGGTTAGGCCCGTGTTTGATTTGATAAAGCAGTATATTATGGAGAACTTTGATCCCGATACAGTGTCCGAGATAACCTGGGCTCCAAAGGAAGCCATATATGAAATCGCGAGGGATCTCGCCAAAAATGCCGGTAAGACCCTGATAGCCGTTGGGATGGGGCCCAATCAGTTCTTCAACAACGACCTCAAAGATAGGGCATTGTTCTTCCTCGCAGCCTTAACCAAGAACATAGGTCGCGTTGGGTCAAACATAGGTAGCTATGCGGGAAATTACAGGGCAGCCTTCTTCAACGGTCTTCCTACTTATATAGCCGAGGATCCTTTCAATCCTCAAACAGATCCGAATAAACCCGTGAAGTTAAAGAGATACTTTACTCCTGAAAGCGCCCATTATTTCAATGAGGGAGACAAATATCTCAAAGTGGGAAAGAAGGTTCTTACGGGTAAAACCCACATGCCCACACCTACGAAATCCATACTCGTATCAAACTCTAACTCCCTGATAGGAAACGCCAAGTGGCATTACGATACCGTCATGAATGTTTTCCCGAAGATAGAGTTCATAGGTGTTCTTGAATGGTGGTGGACGGCCTCCTGTGAGTACGCCGATATAGTCTTCCCGGTGGATTCCTGGGCCGAGTTTAAGAATGTTGATGCGACTATATCCGTTACGAATCCTTTCCTTATGGTGTGGCCAAAGTCTCCGCTTCCGAGAATATTCAACACAAAGGGAGACATTGAAGTTCTGGCGGGGATAGCGAAGGCTCTCGGTGATATAACAGGAGAGAAGAGGTTCTACGATTATTGGAAGTTCGCCCTTGAAGGTAAGGCGGAGGTGTATCTACAAAGGATATTTGATTATAGTACAACATTCAGAGGGTACAAGGTTGAAGAACTCGTGAAGAATGCTGAGAAGGGTATCCCCGCCCTTATGATGAGCAGGACATATCCGAAGTGGGTAGGATACGAACAGATGGTTGAAGATAGGCCTTGGTACACCAAGAGTGGAAGGTTGGAGTTCTACCGTGATGAGGAGGAGTTCCTGATAAACGGCGAGAACTTACCCGTATATCGCGAGCCCGTAGATTCAACATACTATGAGCCCAATGTTATAGTAGCGAAACCTCACCCTGCAATAAAACCTGAAACTCCTGAAAAGTGGGGTGCCGATCCCAACGATCTATCCGCATATACGAGGCAGGCGAGGAATATCGTGAAACCTTGGAGTGAGGTGAGAAACACGAAGCATCCTCTGAATCGGAAGGATCCAAGGTACAGGTTCATATTCCATACTCCCAAATTCAGACACGGAGCGCACACCACGGGGGTTGATTCCGATTTCGTCGCATTGCTCTTCGGTCCTTTCGGAGATATATACCGCAGGGATAAGAGAATGCCCCATGTCGTTGAGTTCTTCGTTGATATAAACCCCAAAGATGCGAAGGAACTCGGTATAGAGGATGGTGATTATGTGTGGATTGATGCCGATCCGGAGGAGAGACCTTTCAGGAACTGGCAAAACGCCGATAAAGAGAAGGTTGAAGTCGCGAGGCTCATGGTTAGGGCGAGGTACTATCCCGGGACACCGAGGGGGGTTCTCAGGATGTGGCACAACGCTTATGCCGCCACATTTGGAAGTGTGAGGGGTCAGAAGGAGAACGAGAATGGGTTGGCAAAGAACAGATTCACGGGATACATATCCTTCTTTAGGCATGGCTCCCATCAGAGCTGCACGAGGGGATGGATAAAACCGACCCATATGACGGATTCTCTCGTGAGAAAAGGGTTGTTCGGTCAGAAGGTTGGAAAGGGTTTCGTTCCGGATGTGCATTGTCCGACGGGGGCTCCAAGGGAGGCGTTCGTTAAAGTTGAGTTTGCCGAGAAGGGAGGTTTGAACGGCGTTGGCAAGTGGTTGCCCGCAGAAAAGGGTATTGCACCCACATACGAGAAAGAGGATGTTAAGGCTTATATGGAAGGAAAACTTATATAAGGAGGTGAATTATGGCAAAGGTTTATAACTGGCATTTGAAGCGTAAGGTGGAGTATCCTTATGAGGAGGCGAGGCCTAAGAGACAGGTGGCGTGGGTGTTTGATATAAATAAGTGTATAGAGTGTCAAACCTGCACGGTTGCATGTAAAACGACCTGGACATCGGGTAAGGGTCAAGAGTACATGCTTTGGAACAATGTTGAAACGAAACCTTACGGTGGTTATCCTCTTGGATGGGATATAAATATCCTGAAAATGCATAAGGAGAAGGGAAACGACAGGACGCTGTTTGAAGTATCTCCCGACGGTGAAGTCGTACTCGGATACTTGCCTGAGGATGAGGATTATATGTATCCTAACTTCGGAGAGGATGTGTGCTACGGGATCGTTGAAAAAGGCGCGTTTTTCAATGGGATACATCAGGTTTGGATGTTCTACCTCGCACGTATATGCAATCATTGCACCTATCCCGCTTGCTTAGCTGCCTGCCCGAGAAAGGCGATATACAAGAGGAAGGAGGACGGTATAGTTCTGGTGGATCAGGAGAGATGCAGGGGATACAGGGAATGCGTAAAGGCTTGTCCTTATAAGAAGGTGTTCTTTAACGCTTTTACGAGGGTATCAGAGAAGTGTATAGCATGCTATCCCTTGATAGAGAGGGGTGAGCAACCGAGATGCGTTCAGACTTGCATAGGAAAGATAAGATTGCAAGGTTTCCTGAGCCATCCGAACAATCCGAGACCTGACAATCCTCTGGATTACTTGGTATATATAAAGAAGGTCGCCCTACCCCTTTATCCGCAGTTTGGATTGGAGCCGAATGTATATTACATACCGCCGATACATGTGCCCAAGCAATTCCTCTATCAGATGTTCGGAGGGAAGGAGATGGTTGATAGGGCGATAAAGACCTATCTCAATGCCAAGAATGATAGAAAGCTGTTGGGAGCCATGCTTCTGTTCGGTTCAACGAACAAGATCATACACAGGTTCAGGGTTGATAAGAATTACGCGTACGGATATGACGATAAGGGGAACCTGATCAGTAAGGTGCCCTTCAAGGAGCCCGTGTATATTAGACCGCTTTACGATAAGAAGCGCGATGTTTATAGGCATAGCATACCATAAAAGGAGGTTCTAACAATGTTAAAGAGGATGGCGTTATTATCCATAATTTTAATAGGTTGCGCCACGGTTGGGGAAAAGAAGGAGATCAGACCTTCAACCTCAGCGAAACCTTCCACTGAAACATATACGGATAGGATCATCTCCGTGAAGGTTGATGCCATCCCGATTAAAGATCCAAATTCTCCCGTGTGGTTGGGAGCACCTCTGACGACCTTGAACATAACTCCGCAGAACATAATAACTCCAAAACAGGGTAAGGGTACGATCAAGCAGATAAAGGTGAGATCAATATACACGGATTCGGAGTTGGGAATACTTATAACCTGGAAGGATGAAACCAAGGATGTTTATGATTACTCCGATCACTTCTGCGATAAGGTTGCCGTTCAGTTCCCGCTGGATAACAAGAATCTCCCCAGCTTTATGATGGGAAACATGGGTGGAAGGGTTCATATAGTTGAGTGGAAAGCCGTCTGGCAGGAGGATGTGGAAAGAGGTTATGTGGATATAAACGACATATATCCCAACTACTGGACGGATGTGTATTGGTATGTTAATAGCGGTGAGGATTCGGTTAGGTTAGAGCCTCCGAGAATTGAAGAGTTTAAGGATCCCGAAGCCTTCAAGTTCATACCCGCATACGCAGCGAGGAATTCAGATATGAAGATAGAAAGGAGTTGGCCGGTTATGGAATACTCCGCGGAGGGTTTCGGAACCTTAACGCCGCAACATAGACAGGATGCCAAGGGTTGGGGAATATATGAAAATGGTGAATGGAAGGTGGTTATAGTCGTTCCGAGATCCGCATCCGACGCGTACAATACTCAAATATACGATAAGACCTCTGTTGCCTTTGCAGTTTGGGACGGTTCAAATAAGGACAGAGGTTCGCGCAAAGGTTATACAATGTGGATACCCTTGGAGTTAAGGAAATGAAAGATTTCTTAGTAAAGGCCGATATATATAGGCTGTTTTCCGAAATATTCTCCTTTCCGGAGGATGAGGATGCCTTGAAGGTTCTTATAAAGGAAGTCTCACAAATATACGAACCCCTAAAAGAGCTGGATCCGCCTGCAAAGTCCTTAAAGGAAGATTTTATGCCCTTTATGAAGGGGGAAATACCCCTATCCGAGGGCGCCTACGCTTCCTATAACCCGGCGGATGTGGTGGCTTTCTATAAGGCCTTTGGCTTGAAACCCAAGAGTGGGGACAACCCCGATTCCTTAACCTACATTCTCCAATTTCTATCCATACTATCGTTGAAAGTGGCCATGGCTCCCGATGATGAGAAGAGAGAGATAGCGTTTGATGGTTATTCTAAGTTTTTAAACGAACATCTGAATTATTGGATAGATAAGTTTAGGGATAGGGTGCATAGTAAAAGCGATTCCGAGTTCTATAAAAAGGCCACGGATATTTTGGTTGATTTTATAAAAAGGGAGGTAAAGTATGTGGATTCTGTTAATAGCAAGCGCTGATATAAAGTTCTTTGGGCAGTTCAGAAGCAGGTATGAGTACAGGAACGATAAAGATTTTACCAAAGATCAGAAGGATTTGGTCAGCTTTGTGAATATGCGAACCCGTTTCGGTTTAAATGTGAGTTTGAACGAGTACGTATTCCTACGCGCGACCATACAGGATTCAAGGATATACGGTTCAACCGGGGCGGCCGTATCACCCGATAATCCCCTTGAAGGTATAGGTTATACGGCTACGAATTCGCGTGGAATAGAATCCTTAGATATAATTGAAGCATTCGTGGGGTTCAGAGGTGGTCCCGCAAAATTACTGATAGGTCGCCAGAGGTTTTTCTACGGTGAGCATAGATTGATAGGTACGTTTGACTGGTCAAATGTGGGTAATTCCTTTGATGCCATCAGAGGCATAATAAATCTGCCTTACATTGATGTTGAAGCCTTTACGGCGATTCTCAGGAATTCAATGGTCATTGAAGGGCCTGTGGAATTACCCACCGGGAGCGATGTATCCACTTCCCTTTACGGGGTATATACGAATGTCAAGTTAAAGGGTGAAAACTTTAACTTCAACCTCTCACCTTATGTTTTCACCTTAAAGGATAGAGCCAAGTCAAGCGCGGGAGGTATAGGTTATCCAAACAGGTGGGAAATTGATACCATAATTGACTGGGGTTATGGATGGGTGGATACGATATGGAAGGAGGTGGATCCGAAGGATGCTATGATAATATCGCCGGGCGCATATTTGAAAGGTAATGTCAAGTTGGGCGCATTTACCCCTTTCCTCGCGGGTGAATTCACATATCAGACTGGGAGAGCGTGGGCTTACATCATGAAAGCCTTTGCGGCCTTCGGACGAATCGGCTTTAAATATTCCTTCGGTGAAAGTATGTTCTTATCAATGTTCGGCGAGTATGATATAGCCAGCGGTGCCAAGGACGGTGTGGATCCTCGTAAAGATAGCATAAGATACACACCATATAACTTCTTCCCCACCAACCACATACATTACGGGTACGGTGATCTATTCTCTTGGAAGAATTTGAAGGCTTTCAGGGTGAATCTATCGGGTGGATATGGTCCGGTGGTTGTCAAACTTGATTACTGGAACTTCTCACTGTATAGTAAATACGATCATTGGTATCATGCGGGTCAGGGTATCCTCTTTTCCCCTTCATCCGTATATTACCCTGATACTTTGAAGAACCTACCGAACTCCGTAGGAAACGAATACGATATAACGGTTGTAGTTAAACTCCTGAAAAATCTCAAAGTTTTGGGAGGTTTCACCTATTTCATTCCTTCATCGCTTAGAACGCGGATTTACGAGTACGAGGATAAAAGCGTATCACCTATGAAGTGGGGATTTATGCAAATTGTGGTTAATTTTTAAAGGAGGTGGAACATGAAAAGGTTGAGTTTTTTGCTCGTTATACCTATGGTTATGCTTTTGGCTGCTGGTAAGAAGGGGATAGATTCCAAGCTGGCTTCAAAGGGTAAAAAGTTGTTTGTGCAGAAAGGTTGCAACGCCTGTCATACCATAGGTAAGGGAAGGCTGGTAGGTCCGGATCTGAAAGGCGTTACGAAGAAGAGAAAGTACAAGTGGCTGATCGCCATGATAACTAGGCCGGACTCTATGTTAAAGTACGATGAGATCGCCAAATCCCTTTTAAAAGAGTACGGAACCCCCATGCCCAATCAAAAGGTTAGCGTTGAAGAGGCTAAGGCCATAATAGAGTATTTGAGGCAGGAGAGCGAAAAGTAATTCATCATTAGAATATCTCTCCTATGAAGTGGTTAATCGTGATCGCAGGATTTATAGCATGTGGGGGTGTAAGTAAAGATAGCGATAAATCTCAAAAAACAAATCCACGGGAAACTAAAAATGTGGATTTCCCCGAAGAATGGCCTGAGCCTGATGAAAGATTAGCATCAAAAGGTGAAAAGCTGTTTATGCAAAAAGGTTGCAACGCGTGCCATACCATAGGTAAAGGAAAATTCGTGGGTCCGGATCTGAAAGGTTTAAATAGAAGTGTTTCCTATCGGTGGGCGGCCTATATGATAATGAAACCCGATTCCATGCTTAAACACGATGATAGAGCGAAACGATTGCTTAAAGAGTTTGGAACTCCTATGCCCAATCAGAATGTTAAACCCGAGGAGGCAGAGGCGATATTGCATTATATTTTGAAGCAAAACAAATAAAAACTACTAACTAAGTTAGTATATTCTTGATGTGCATCAACTTTAAAATAAAAACCTTATGATGTTGAATATAGTTTTAGCTATATGCAATGCTGGGAGTTATGGTTTTAATTTACAGAGCGGTGGGTTCTACTCTCCCATGGCTACGCCGTTTTTCCAGCTTTACAGGGAGGTTGTTAATGGGGATTTCGTTGCATCTGGATGCGCTTTGAGTTCGGGGGGAAGTTGCAGTATAACCATATCGGGGATACCTGCTGGCGCATCCGTTGTGAAGGCGTATCTATTCTGGGTTGTTCAAAGTCCTTCAAGTTCGTGGTCCGGGAATTTCAACGGTTCTCCTATAAGTGGAACATTAGCCGGAACGGATTGTTCAAGTTGTTGGTCTGGGAATCCCACGGGTGTGTTCTATGCTGATGTTACGCCTTATGTTCCTGGGAACGGG
>WGFI01000002.1 GCA_015492295.1 Caldifarciminota bacterium | reverse complement strand
GGGTTGCACAGGCGGTAGGTTATCATCCCGATAGATGGTCTTCTTGTAATAGCGAGGATGGTAATCATTATGGTAGTTTGATAGCATATAGGGATACGGTTTATTATTATGTTGGTGGGGATAGGAGTTGGGATGCTTTTACATTCACCGATGGAGGCAAGGCTTGGTTTTTCAGGGGGATAATCAGTAAGATAACTGGGGTTAAGGAGGTTGTTAGAGGTAAAGTTGATGGGGTTTTGAATGTTAGTAAAGGTTTGATTGAGCTCAAAGATGTTGGTGAGGTTTATTCGTTATCTGGAAGGTTGGTTTTTAGGGGTAAAGGCAGAGTTGTTCTTCCAAGAGGGGTTTATTTCGTTAAGTTCAAGGATAGGGTATTTAAGGTTATAGTCAGGTAGTCAGAACTCCAAGTAATGTTTCGGCAAGCTTTTTGAGTATTACGCTAACAGGGAAATAACCTTTTCCTCGCCCTCCCGTCCTCATCTCCAACGCCAAGTTCGGGCTTTATATACCCCATTCATTCAGGATCCTTTCGGATACCTTACAAGGAAATTATTTTTTCTTGAAAGGTAAGAATTTCCATATAAATGTCAGTATCGGTGATAGCTTTGCCAATTTTTCTATTGGATTGAGAATATTATCAACTTTCTCGGAAACTCTATCAATGTTCTTTAACACCTTTTCCATATCATCCGCTATTTTCTCCATATTTTTATCAATGTTTGCGAGTGTATTCACTATTTTGACTACGAGATACCATATTGCAACGGTTATTAAAATCAAGGAGATTATCGCAACTATTATGAAAGTGTTTAATAAGACGCTCATAACCATAAGGGAATGTATTCTAAGGTTGAAGCACCTTTAAAATTCTCATTTGTATTATCCCTCAATCTGCGCCTTGGCGGTTTTCATAGGTTCCTTTTCAAGGTTTGTGCCTTGGTTTATGGTATTTTTTATACCTTTAAGCGTGCCATTATACAGGAATTTGAAAGCTTTACTGGGTTTGATTCTCTGTATGCTATTAGGGTATCTGAGAGCGCATATTAGAACGATGGACACTCTCAGCAGAAACGGTGTCTATGAAGTTTATATATTTGATGCTGGTAAGGGTTATATAGTTGGTAAGGGTTTCTACAATATCATGTTTGGGAATAGAATGGCCTATCCCATAAGTGGGATATTCGCTCATGGTGAATTTAAAGGGGATACATTTGTGGTTAAAGATTATGTCAGAACACTTGGATTTAAACCTTTCATAAATCTCATTGATAAAATGCTTATCAAATCCACCTACTCCGAGAGGCAGTACAAATTTGCGAAGGCTGTAATTACAGGAGTGAGAGATATAGACCCAGAGACCAAAAAAATGTTCTACGATACCGGAACGGGGCATATACTGGCAATATCGGGGCTTCATGTGGGTATAATATTCGTAGGCATTTCATTTTTGTTTAGATTCCTAAGGTTTGGGAATGTCTCTCTCTTAATATCGTGTCTTATCGTATGGATATACGCTTTCCTTGTAGGATTCATGCCTTCCGTAGTTAGAGCATCAATAATGCTGACTTTGTATTCCCTCTCAAAGTTGGTATCAAGACCCGTAAAACCGATGAATGTATTCTTTTTAGCGTTTGGTATTTGTATTCTTTGGGAACCTTTGTGGATATTCTCCCCATCCTTCTGGTTATCTTTCTCCGCCATATACGGTTTTATATTACTTCCAAAGAACATACTCACATCAATATTCGGCGCTTCAATGTTTTCCACACCTTTTGCTCTTTATTTCTTCGGCAAATCGGCTATACTGACTTTGCCTATAAATTTATTGGTAATACCGATTATGGCTCTGTTTCTCTACTCCCAAATACTCGCCATGCTCATAGGTTATCCCTTTACATATTCAGCCGAACTGCTATTTGATATGCTATACAACATAGTTAAATGGGTATATAACTTGAATCTTCCGATGGTGGAATTCAAGTTCCCTGCATATCTACTTCCCGCGTATATTATCCTGCTTTCGGTTGTTATTATGCTCTACAAGAAATATGCTAACAAAACAGCATGAAATATTCTTTCAAACTTTAAGAGATTTCATCTCTCCAAAACCCCACTTGGAGCAGTACCCTACACCACCGTCGCTTGTTATAAAATTTCTAAATATGGCTAAAAGAGATATAGAAAACAAGGTGGTTGTGGATTTGGGATGTGGTACAGGGGTATTAAGCATAGGGGCATCCCTTCTTAATGCCAAATTGGTTATAGGCGTGGATATAGATTACGATGCTTTGCGTATAGCGAAAATGAATTTGAAATATTCTGAGGAAATGTTTCCCAATATGAATGTGATCCTGGTATGTGCGGATATTAAAAGGTTTAACTTCAATGCCGATACTGTAATAATGAATCCACCCTTTGGTATTCAAAAGAAAGGTGCCGATCGGATATTTCTGGAATGTGCCATGAAAGGTGCCAAGGTTATATGGACACTCTTAGGGCACGATAGTGACCCATTTGTAAGTAGGTTGGCCAAGGAATACGGTTTCCATTTGGAAAACAAAGGAACCTATGCCCTCCCCATTAGGGGTATAATGAGATTCCATAAAAGAAGGGTGTATAGAACCAAAGTCTCCATTTATAGACTCGTGAAGACCTCAGATAAGAGAGATGGAGTTTGGGCGGAGTCCAACCTCCTTTAAGAAACTTTTCCCCTTTAAAATACCGTTATTATGGCAGTGATAAAAATACCAGAAGCATTAAAGGAGAAGCTTGCAAAAGAAGGAAGCGAAGCCTTAATAGAGGTATTAAACCAAGTTCAAGAGGACACGCAGTCAAGGGTGACGGATATAATGGAGGAGAAGTTCTCACGGAAACTCACAGAGGAGATGAGTAGATTCAGGGCTGAGATGTATCAGAAGCTTGACGACCTTAAAACGGAGATATACAAGGAGATGGGGGACTTTAAGGCCGAGATGTATCAAAAGTTTGAAAGTATCAGAACAGAGATTTATCAGAAGTTTGATGAGTTCAAGACAGAGATTTATCGGAAGTTTGACGACTTTAAGGCCGAGATATACCAGAAGCTTGAAGATTTCAAGGCCGAGATATATCGGAAACTTGACGACTTCAAGACCGAGATATACAAGGAGATGGGAAATCTTAAAGCGGAGATATATCAAAAGTTTGATGACTTCAAAGCAGAGATATATCAGAAGCTTGACGACCTTAAAACGGAGATATACAAGGAGATGGGGAATATCAAAGCGGAGATACTTGAAAAGATGTATCAGGAGGTAGGAAGACTGGATAACAAAATAGAAAGTGTCAAAAACGAAATACTTGAAAAGATGTACAGCGAAATAAACAAGCTGAACAGCAGAATGAACGCATTGGATAACAAGATAGAAACTGTGAAGACGGATATACTTGATAAAATGTATCAAGAAACAAGACGACTGGACAACAAGATAGAAACCGTGAAAAACGAGATACTTGAAAGGATGTACAGCGAAATAGGGAAGCTTTACAACGAGATAGGCAAGTTAAGATCCGAGATGAATGAGAGGATGGGACAACTCCGCTCGGAGATGCATTCCGAGATAGGAAAAGCCAAGGCCGATATAATCAGGTGGATGTTCGTGTTCTGGATAGGTCAGTTCATTG
>WGFI01000001.1 GCA_015492295.1 Caldifarciminota bacterium | reverse complement strand
TATATATACCTATGTATGGTTGTGGAAATACAATAATAGGAGGAAGGCGGATTTTTCCCTTTGTTCAGTATATTATATTGTGGAATATCACTACTTAAAGCGTGTGGAAATCTGTAAATTGGAACATCTTTATCAAATCCTAATACTCTCTCAACTACAACATCCGCAGATTTATTCGTAGGAGTTAATATAATTATTTTTTTCGTTTTTGTTTTTATTTCGTTAATTACCTCCTTTGCTATGTAGGTTGTTTTACCTGTGGCAGGTGGTCCCCAAATGAACTCTATATTCATCCCATTAAAAAGTTCACTAATCTTTTTGTTTTTATAGGGTATAAGAAATTTTAGGGAGTTGATCACTATATCTCTAAATACTTGTGTAGTGGTATAACGTAATTTAACAGTTAAATTTTTTACTATTTTATTAGATGGCCAAGAGGGTGTTTTTTTCCAGCCTTTGGGATCGATTACCAGCTTCAACCCATAACGATTATCATAACCAACATTTTCTATACCACCCTTACTTTCATATAATTTGTTATTGGAAACACCAATAAAAATACTTAAACTCTTAATTTCCCAAAATTCCACGCTCGCGTTAGGTACCACGGGTATAGCTATTTTATTAAGAGATTCATAGTAGATCTCGTTGGCATATATTTCTAAACTAAAGTTAGGAGCATAAGTTTCAATATATTCCCACAAAGTCATATGAATTAACCAGTCAACAGTTAGGTCAGAACTATGTTGAGTGGTTAATTGTTTGACCTTATTTTTAATCTCGGAAGGTTTATTAATAGGCTTTATTCCTATTTGCTTAGCAATACTATTATATAACTCCACTTTATCAAACCTACGAAATTTTTTCATAAATTCTTTCTTTTGCAAAATTTCGGTTTCCAAAACGCGAACTTCAAGATATAATACAAAGCCCTAACTCCGTCCTTCCAGTTTATCTTCTTACCCTCAGCGTATGTCCTTCCATGATAACTTATACCCATCTCATACACCCTCCAATTCTTTAATTTGGCGACCTTGGACATTTTCATTGTGAATTCAACCTCAAATCCAAAATCCTTCAAAGTCAAATCAAAATAGTTCAATATCTCCCTCCTGAAAACCTTATAACAGACCTCTATATCCGAGAAGGTCATATCGCAGAAAAAATTTATAAGGGATGATATGACCTTATTCCCAAGAAAATGATGAAAGTAAAGAACCCTATGGGGTTTTCCGTAAAATCTTGAACCATAGACCACATCGGCGTGTCCATCAACTATGAGCTTTATCATGGGTATCAGATCCGCAGGATCGTATTCAAGATCGGCATCCTGTATGGCCACTATATCCCCCGATACATTTTTAAAAGCCGTATGCAAAGCACCTCCTTTACCCTGATTCCTCTCATGATATATCACCTTCACCGCAGGTAGGTTTTCAATGTTTTCCCTTATCCATTCTCTCGTACCATCCGTGGAAAAATCATCAACTATAACGATCTCCTTCTCTATACCAAAATCCATCTCATAAACCTTCTTAAAAATCTTAGGGAAGAATTCCCTCTCGTTATAAACGGGTATTACCAAGGAGAGTCTCATTTGAAGAAGTTCGGTTTCCTCTTCTCAAAGAAAGCCTTAATTCCCTCTTCTTTTTCAGGACTTCCAACGCTCTTTCCGAAAAGTAAAGCCTCATATTTGAAACCGAAATCCCCCAATTCAAAGGATCTGTTTATGGATTCCTTGGCCAACCTCAAAGCCGTAGGTCCCTTCTCTGCAATAACATTCGCTATATTTATAGCCTCATCCATAAGATTATCATGATTAACGACCTTCTGAACGAGTCCTATGTTGAAAGCCGTCCTGGCATCTATCCTATCCCCGGTCAATATCAGATATTTAGCCCAATTCATACCCACCTTCTTAGCCAACCTCTGCGTAGCTCCCCATCCCGGCATTATACCGAGATTGACCTCTGGTTGTCCGAATATTGCGTTTTCAGACGCTATTATAAAATCGCATGCCAAAGCCAACTCGCAACCTCCACCGAGAGCATAACCATTTACTGCTGCTATGAAAACCTTCGGAGAATTCTCTATGGCTGAGAAAACCTCCTGACCCATCAAGGCCATCTCGTATCCACCTTCCTCATCAAGGGTCCCTATGTATCCTATGTCCGCGCCCGCAACGAAAGCCTTTCCCGTACCCGTTATTATCGCGGATACCAGCTCATCATCCTTTGATATGTCATTCACCACGAGTTTCAATTCTTCAAGAACTTCGGGTGATAAAGCGTTGAGCTTATCGGGCCTATTTATACGCACAATGCCTATCCTCTCCCTCTTCTCAAAATTTACAAACTTCATAAGGCGTGTATTTTATCCCAGAAAAATTTTCTGCAACTTTAAAATCCTTACTTGCTTTGGATAGTAGGTGTTTCCTGTCCATACGGTTATGAAGAATGCATTTTAAACTTTGAACAGAGTATAGATGTTCAAAAGGATGGTTCTATGATCGTAAGGGAGGATATTACAGTTCTGGCGAAGGGGATAGATATAAAGAGGGGAATATACCGGGATTTTCCAACGAAGTACAAAGGAAGTGGTGGGATAAACTACAATGTTGATTTTGAGGTTTTGGAGGTTTTGAAAAACGGTGAAAAGGAGAACTTCTTCACCGAAAATCTTGATAACGGTGTAAGGGTGTATATAGGAAAGAAGGATGTTTATCTTGAAGAAGGCATATACAGATACACGCTGGTGTATAAAACGAAATGGCAACTCGGATACTTTGAGGATCACGATGAACTCTACTGGAATGTAAATGGCACTGGATGGAAATTACCCATAGGAAAGGTAAAGGCTATCGTTAAGCTTCCGAATGTTCCCAAAGATAAAATAAAATTCACGGCTTACACCGGTTATCAGGGGCAAACCGGTAAGGATTATAGGGTTTATATTGATGAGGCGGGGAGGGTCATATTTGAGACTACGAGGGAATTCAAACCGGGTGAAAACTTAACCATAGTGGTCGGATGGCCTAAGGGTTATGTAAAGGAACCTACAAAATATGAGAAAGCTCTAAGAATCATAAAGGGCAATATAGGTATAGCCTTTCCCATAGGGTTCGTAGTACTATCCATAATATATTACATCATAGCGTGGATTCTGATAGGTAGGGATCCTCCAAAGGGGACCATAGTTCCACTTTTCAAACCTCCAAAAAACCTATCACCTGGGGCGATGAGATTCATCATGAAAATGGGATACGATAAGACATGCTTCGTATCCAACATTCTGAGCTTAGCCGTTAAGGGGAAGTTAAAAATCATAAAACGCTACGATGAGTATATCATAGAACCTACGGAAGAAGAAGGTGGGAACCTATCCGAAGATGAAAAGTTGGTACTGCCTTGGGAAACTATGACTATATCCAAAGAGTATAACCCTACTCTTAAAAGGCTTATGGATAAATTGAGAGATAAACTGTATTTGAATTTCGGTAGATACTTCAAGGCCAATTCGCTCATAACATATCTTCCACCGACTATATATTTCCTAATAATGTTGTATATATGGATAAACGACATAAGCGATGGAGACTTAGGGACGATAGCGTTATTTGTAGGGTTGCTAGTTATATTCGGTATAGCGAAAGCTTGGGATTATTATATGAGGGCTCCAACGAAGAAAGGAAGGAAGCTTATGGATGAAATTGAAGGTTTTAAGATGTTCCTTGAAACCGCCGAGAAAGAGAGATTGCAGGAGATTTATAAGGAAGAGCTTCCGAAGATATACGAGAGATTTCTTCCCTACGCTTATGCCCTTGATATAGTTGATGTGTGGGTTAAGAAGTTTGAAGATAGCTTGATTGATTATAAACCTACATGGTACGAAGGGAGCGGTAGATTCAGGGTATATCACATACACACATTCACCAGAAGCTTTGAATCTCACATATCCTCGGCCTTAAATCCCCCAGGCAGTTCATCCGGATTCTCGGGTGGTTCATCGGGCGGTGGAGGTGGGGGAGGCTGTCTC